>DRQI01000544.1 GCA_011330545.1 Flavobacteriia bacterium | reverse complement strand
ATAATTCAGGCCGTAAGGGCATCAGGACATTTATACGCCAATCCTACCGATCATGAAGGATATGGAATTCCGAATTTTGAAACAGCACTGAGCACACTGGCTGTCAATGCCTTTTCGGAAGGAAGTTTTAAAGTATATCCCAATCCGTTTCAAGAACGTATCCAATTTCAATTTACGGGAGAATTTACAGCGTTACAGGTTTCGTTATTTGACCTATTAGGAAGGAAACTGCTAGAAAAACAAGTCACCAAACAACATCCGTTATTAGATGTTGCCGGGATATCAAAAGGAATCTATATATTGAGAATAGCACAACAGGGAGTGTTTCGTTCTGTTAAAATGGTAAAAGAATAGTTTACCCTAGTACGCTACTCAATGTAAACATTGGCAAATACATCGATATTAAAATAATAGCTACAAAAGCACCGAGAAAAATAATAATAACGGGCTCTAGCACAGTACTTAGCATTTTAGACTTGTATTGAATTTCATCATTGTACTGCATGGTGAGCCTTTCAAAAATAAATTCATTTTGATTGGTTTCTTCGGCTACTTTTAACAGCGATACCATTTTAGAATCGAATACCTTATGAGGACGTAAACTATCACTTAAATTCGAGCCTGAAAGTATGCTAGATTCAACATCTGTCAAAGCAATTTGAAGCGGATAAAAATCAATCATTTTTTTGGTTAATTGTATACTGTTTAATACGGGAACTTTAGCGGTTGTTAACAAGGCCACTGCCTGCGTAAATTGCCCCAAATACATTTTTCGTACTAATTCGCCAATATAAGGGATCTTTGCAATAATTTTGGCTGTTAGTTTTTTATACCATTTCTTTTTTGAGACGAGTTTTTTTACAACAAAAAACAGTATTAAAAAACTAAAGAACAGCCATATATATTCTTGAAACAGATTCGAGGTTTTGATAACCATTTTAGTAAGCCAAGGCAGTTCTGCATGGTGTTGTTTAAAAATATTGGCAAACATGGGTACCACATATTTTAGCATGAATAATACGGCCAGCATCGCTGTAATTAAAACCACTATCGGATATGACAAGGCATTCGTAACATTGCGCCGTTGTTCATTCCTTCTTCTAAAAAACAAACTTAATTCCTGTACTACTTTTTGTAGTGTACCGGTTTCTTCCCCAATTTTAATTGAGTAATATTCGTATTCTGTAAAGTCTTTAAAATTTTCAATGCTGTCAGAAAAACTCTTTCCTGAAATTAAGTTGTTGACAATAGTAGCAAACATTTCTTTGTCACTGCGTTTTCGCTGCTCTTGTTCTAATAAGCTCAGCGATTCTTTTAAACTAATGCCTGCATTGAGCAAAACGCTTAATTCAGTATAAAAGGCTTCTTTTTTCTTATTAGAAAATGAACTGCCAAACAAATGGATTTCCGTTTTGAGCAATTTATCAATATCAAAATTGCTGTGACTCTTTTTCTCGGGGTTGATATTGTCTAATTTAAAAGCCATTTATTGTTTCATATAATGCAAGGCATCATTAGTTTTAAAGATGAATGATCTTTTATTTTTGATTTCTTTTGAAAAAAAGATTTCTATGGCATCTATGGCACCGCCCCCTATTTTTTCTCCGTCTAAAAATACTGTTTTTTCTGTGATTGCCACCCTAATAGTATCAAAATTCCGCAAGGTATAGTTTTTGACAAATGAATAAGTAATTGTATCTTTTTCAGAAGTGCATATTAATTGTTGTGTTGCAGCAGCATAAAACACATTGTGCGTATTAAAATCTTGCCATAATGCCCTTTCTAATAACCGTATTTCGGTATTGGTTTTATAAATGTTTTGGATGCTTCGTATTTGCTTTTGAACCATTGATAATACCAATAAGGCAATGGTGATAACGATGCTTGTAATAACCAATACCACTAGCATTTCTGCAATGGTAAATGCCTTGGTTTTTTTATGGAGAGGGTACATAATTTATTTTTCTTAAGATGCGTTTTCCTTTTTTCTTTATTGACGGGTTTGATTGTTTGGCTTCTAATAAATAGAGTATATGGTGTTTCTCTGTAGTTTTTTGAAGTTGGATTTCCCAATTTTCAAAACGCTCCTGATAAGGAACGGCTATTTTGTCATTTAAAAATAAATATTCTACTGTATTGATACGGTTTTGAATTCTATCTGCATTATTTTTTACGGTACTGCTAAATACGTTGTTTAAGGTTAAAGAGGCGATGGTAAAAATAGTAATGATGATGACTGAAGCTACCAACGTTTCTATCAATGTAGAGGCGCTTAATTTTGTTGCCCTTATGAGTGCTTGTAATGATTTGGTACGGGCATATTGCCTTTTGGTATTGATACAACAACGTATCTTCCGTAAGGACACGCATTTTTTAAAAAAAATTAGTAGTACAACCATTTTGCTACTTTTTTTGTACTTTTTTTAATTGTGAGCCCACAATATTCTCTAGGGAAATTTGTGCTTAAGATATTTCCGTTATAAATGTGATTTTGGTAAATAGAACCAAATTGGTTGGCAATAAACCCTTTGGTAAAAACGCTGCCCATCACAGTGCCTTTTAGCTCAATATTTCCGTTGCAATAAATTTCTCCTTTTATTGTAGAATCATTTTCTAGTAAAATTTGCGGTTTAAAATTATTAGACTGACTGCCTGTTAAAAAACCCACGATTCCATTTATATGAACTCCTGATTGTATTGTTATTTGGTTGCCGAGGACATTCTGTTGCGCTTGTACGATGGAAGTATTGCCCTGCTCTTTTTCATAAATAACCAACGCCGTAGGGTATTCTAAACGGCAATTTTTTGCTATTGTAATTTCTTTAGTAGCAAAGGCTTGAAAATTACCTGCTACATTTTGTAAGATTTCAATTTTCGGGGCTATCAAGATGATGTCGGCCAGAAGGGCAGAAGGGTAAATTTTAATTAAAGAATTCGATTGGATAATGATGTTGCCTGTTAATTGTATGTTTTGTAAATTGATATGGGTATTGCTAAAAAAATATTGTGTAGGGTTGTTAAAAGAATTTATAAACCTGGTATTTTCATTCAATTCTAGCGTGACGGTATTGTTAAATTGTATCCTGCCATAGGTGAGCCTTTTTAGGTATTCTCGGTTTTTTAGTTCAGGCAATTTTGTGCTGCTGAGGCCAATACTTCCATAAATAAGTTGCGAACCCGTAAATGAATTGCCGGCAATAGTACCTCTTTTAATACCTTGTTTGGGTAAAAATGTAATGCCTTCAATTCGCGAATCGCCCACCAACACCAGCGGTTGGTTATTTTCTTGAACATATAATGACGGGCGGTTTTGTAAAAAGCCTCCTAGCAAAGCATTTTTGGTAAAGGTTTCTTTTCGTAGGGTTGAGCTTGCTTTGAGTAAGTCAAACACCCCCCAATGTTCTTTTGTTATTATTGTTTTGTCTTTAAAGACATCTGAGAATTGTAATTCAATAGTTTCGTCGTATTTTGTTGAGATAGTAGCTCCATAATTGACCGCTAAATTGGTATTGTGTATGGCCTGTAAAAAATGTGACGCTTTAGTTTTAAAATGCTGTTGGGTAAAGGCCAAAGAGATAAAAGCAATGATTAGTAAGGCAATGACTACCGCAATAAAAATGGTATATTGCAATGCCCCGCCTTTCATTTTTCTGTTGAAAGGAATATTTATTTTTGTCAATTTTTTTTTCACCAAATTATAGTATCAGTCAAATTTACTATTTTGTTTTTCTATTGATATTTTAAACACATTATTTTCATTGCAAGTGGCCACGATTTCTTGTACATAAAATCACTTTGCTAATAGGAAGGTTCGTTTTTGATGTTGAAATTGCACTGTAATTTTTTGAGCGTTTCCCTGTAAAAGTTTTACATTGTTAAAAGTGGTATTTCTTTTAAAAAGGTGTTGTTGCCCGTTAACGGAAATTAAAAATACATTTTTATTTTTTCCTTTTGGCGATACTATCCCCTTATACACGATGGTAGGAAAAGGAACCTTTTCTTTTTTTATTACAGGAGTTTTGGTATGTGGCCTAACCGTTCTTTTCTTTTTTTGTTCAAAGGCACCTAAAAACGGATCTCTATAATTTGTTTGAATAGAGAATGTATCGGTTTGCTTTATAATTTTGGGAGTAAATTTCCCACCTTGCTCTGCTATTTGAAGTGTTTGTGCATCAGGCGATAGGCCTCCTATAATTTTATAGAGTAGTATTCCCCAAATAATGAGTACGGCAGGTAGTAAAATATAAAT
Organism: Flavobacteriia bacterium; assembly: GCA_011330545.1. Lineage (GTDB taxonomy): Bacteria > Bacteroidota > Bacteroidia > Flavobacteriales > Flavobacteriaceae > Aureibaculum. The sequence continues at coordinate 18,082 of DRQI01000544.1, read as the reverse complement.
ATTCTTTTTGTTTTTCATTGATACTTTTTTGTTGAAAATTACATATCATTCTGATAATGAATCATATATCTATACCGAATTATATTACAGTTTAAGTTATTCTACAGAAAAGGCATTTGACGTATATGCCGTTTCAAAAGCCGAATTGAACCCTTTTACCCGCCACTCATACGATTTGGCTGCCAAAGAGTCTACGGCAAAGTCATTACCGCCTATTAGGGTATCTAGCACTATTTGGTTTGCTGCTGCAAAATTAGGTGTCGCTATCTGTAATTGGTAATTGGTAGCTCCTGATAGGAATTCCCAATTAAAAGAAATTTTTTGTTTGGTGGCTAATATGGCATCGTTTGTAGGTGCCAATAATTGTATGGTATCATTACTAATATTTTCTTCGTTGATAATTTCTTGGCAAGAAATTATCAGAAAAAGTAATAAAAAGAGTGTATAGTTATATTTTGACATTTTTATATTTCTTACTAATGGTGCTAATACTTAAAATAATTGATTTTTTTATTGAGTTTGGCTACATTTTTATAGGTATCCCTAGCACAGGTTTCACGGTGTTCAACAATATTGGCAATGCTGATTTTGCCATGTTCTTTTTTCCAGCAAAAAGAGGCCGTTGTATAGGCAAAGGGTACGGCTTTTGAAAAATCTACGAGTGCAAATGCTTTTCCGTTTTTTACCAAGGCCAAACTGTATTTTTGAGGCTTGTTATTGATTAGATATACTTCTTCGGCTTGTGAGATACTGCTGAGGTCAATGGCATCAAAGTAAGCAGATACCGAAGTAATAATTACGCTTTTGTTGGTATTTTGTAAATAAGTGTTTACTGAACTGTTGTGATTGGCATTGAGTTCATTAAGCAACTGTACCTTGTCTATAATTTGTAAATGGGCATACCCGGGTTTATTGGCAACAGAATCTATATAGGTAATTTTTATTTTTTTATTTTGTTGTAATGCCGCTTGTGCATAGGCATTAAAAGTATTGTCGGTAAATGTTACAGTGTTGGCAGCTACTCTCACTTTTTGTTCATAATTAGGCAATGTTGTTATTTGGAAAACATGCGACTCTAAATTTTTAGTTACTTTTCCGATAGCCCCTAATTCTACAACTGTTTTGGTAGTTTTTTGTGATAATTGATTTACCTGTATCGTTTTACAGGAAATGAGAGAAAGTAGTATTGCCAGTACGCCAATTTTTTTCATGTATGTGTGTCTTAAGCGATAGTGTAAATGTATTGAAAAGTATTGGGTTTTGCAATAATGAAAAGGAAGTATTAAAAAAACACCTTACTTATTTGTTGTTAGTGGTTCTAAAAAAAAATGCAGTAATACATGAAATGGCGAGTGATGATAAAAGTATTGTTTTAAAATTTTTAGGCCTTACAATGAGAAGTTTTAAAGCCAAAAAGCGTGTGCTTCTTAAATTTAATTCTTTTTTTCTTACTGGTACGCCACTAGTCACAGACTAGCGGTAGCGGCCGAAGCTATTCTAGTGGGAGCGGGGCATTACCACACGATGCAATCGTGCGGTAGCGGGGGCTTCGCACAGCATCTACCGTTTATTGTTTTGACTTCGCCGAGCGAGGTAGTTATGGCAACATATACCTTTATATTTCAAAGACGGCATTATCATTAAGAAATATAATAAAAAAAGGAGTAAATCAACAAGTTTTTAGTATTTTTAAAGAATAAATTCGTTGGCTGCTTGCCGCCAAATTTAACACAGAAAAGATTAGAGCTCTTATAAAAGGGAATGCCTGTCTTGCTAAAAGTGGAAGTAAAAAATGTAAGGGTTTTTAGGTATTTTTAACTTTTCTGATTAATATATTGATATACAGATAATTAACATTAAGGTATTCGTATGAAAAGAGCCATAGTAGTTAAGTTGATACTAACCGAAATAATTATTGGCGAATTACATTTTTTCTACTTTATTTATGTTGGTGGTTCTGACAATTAAAAATAAATAAAATATACACAGATGAAATTAATAAAATTAAACATGACAATCGTTATGTTGGTAGGCATAATACAAATAGGATATGCACAAAAGACAAAACCGGGTATGAGAAGCCCGATACAACAAATTTTTAAAACAAAATTAGCACAGCCCATAATGGTTATATTTAATGAACAAACTTATTATGTTGAAAAAGGGATGTGGTATGCTAAGAAAAAAACTATTTATAGATTAATAAAAGCACCGGTTGGGGCACCATTGAAAACTTTACCCGAAGGTACCGAAGAAATTACGAGTAATGATACGCTTTACTATAAATACAAAAATACCTTTTATAAAAAAGAAGGTACAAGGTATGTTGTTGTAAAAATTTGAGTTTGGTTTAAGGTATAAATCCGTGTCATCGGTCATCGGGCTTATTTATGTCGAAGTCAGGGGACTTCGCCGAGCGGGGAACTCATCTCAACTTGAAGTGCTTTTTCTATAAAACTCTTTAGCATTGGTGCAAATGCTCCATCTTTACCAAATAAACTCTTGCCTGATAATAACTGATCTAATGCCTTTTTTTCTAACTCTTGTTGTTCTGTTTGTGTCATGTTTTCTGTTTGAATAAAATTAATACTTTTTTTCTATTCAGACAGAGTTGAGTTTACAGTCTCTATGCAGCTTAAAATATTTAAGATTTTATTTGTTTTTTACGATAGAATGCGGTAGCGGGGTTCGTGTGGTAGCGGGGGATGCAATCGTGCGGCAGCGGGGGTATGCTTCTTAATTATTGTTTAGGCACGGATTGCAAATCCGCGCTATCGGGCGACTAATTACTTTTCTTTTTCTTAACTGGTACGCCACTAGTCACAGACTAGCGGGAGCGGGGTTTGTTTTATGTTTTACCACACGATGCAATCGTGCGGCAGCGGGGGGTTACAGACTAGCATTTGCGGGACCATCATGGGTTAACCAAAAATTAAAATCCCTCATAAATCTTTCACTATCAAAATCTTTAAACTTATATTTGCTGAATGCTTTGTGAAGTTGAATAGGTAGTTCATTTCTAATAATATTAAATTTTTCTTTAATTGAAACCTTTCTAAATAGATTTAAATCTAACATGATATCAATATACAACGCTTTATTCTTTTTATCAAAACTTATTCTTTGCTTAAAACCTAAAGATTGTTCTCTACATATTAAAAAGAATGCAATTCTATAAATATCAGTCCCATAATCATTTTCCAAAAAATAGTATTTCATATCCATTTTATGAAATTCATCTGTAACAGCATCCATTTTTGCATCCCAATCCGCATCATAACTCATAAATAATTCCATAAATCTCATTTTATTATTTTATTACCAAAATATAATTCTTTATTTATTCTAATTCCATTCATAATTTTCATTCGTTCAAGCTCTAAAGACTGTTGAAGAGTTCCTGAAAATTCGGGCTCTAATACCAATTTAGTTTCGTCTAAAAATTTTTGAGTATATCTAGTATCTAAATTTTTTGTTGTCCCAACTTTCCAAATTTCTCCTTTTTTCAAATATCCTAACTCTACTGGATTTTTAGAGCCTCTTTCCATTATTGGAAAAAAACCATCTTCTGCTGCCCTTAAAGTATATTGGTATACTTTCGGTTGTTGAAGAGATATTCTTTCTGTTAGAGCTACAGCATTTATCCCTTCAGCAATGGTAGATTCTCCCATTGTAGCAAATGCAAACATAATTTGAGTAATGGGGTGCTCCCAGAAATATTTTGCAGATTCGGATCTTCTTCTATTAAAGTCTTCATAGAATCTAATCTTATCTCTAACTTGCCCTTCAGTAAGTTTACTATCGGGTCTTCTAACAAATACTTCTACTTCATGTAATTGAATAGAGCCAGTTAGCATATCTAATGACCCGTCAATATTTTTCTTCCAAAGATTACCCTCAAAATCCCAATCAAAATCAAGTTTAAAATCACAGGGTATAGGAACTTTGTCCTCAGTATACCCTTTTATACATCCACCATCTGGATCCACATTAGATATTGGATTATTTCCCATTCCTATATATGGAGAATGGAATTGCCCTTTAGGGTCAGGACTCAACCACCTACCAATCCGTCCATCCCAAAGCCGTAATTGAAATGCTTCTTTCCCGGTTTCAGGGTCTTTTTCTTGCCCTTGAAAGGCATATCGATACGGTTGGCCATTTACAATTTGCCTACCGGGCATAGGCATACCGAAGGGATAGTAGTCGGTTGCACCGGTCAAAGATAATAAATTTTGTCCGTTTTTAATCACTACCGCCCGTATATTGCCCAAATGGTCGGTTAACTGGTAGGCATCGGTATTACTTTCTTTATAATGAATGCCTAAGCGGCTGGCTCCATAGATAGGGAGCTCTTTTAAAATGCCGTTTCTATAGATGGCCAAGGTATTTCCTGCAACATCTCGTATATAATACTCGGTATGGGTTAAGGTGCCATTTGTAAAACTCTCTTTCCGAACACGGTGGCCTTTGTCATTATAATAAAATTTTACCAAGGGTTGGTTGTTTTTTTGCACTTCGGTTACCAAACCACTAGCATTATATACGTAATCAATATTTTCTTCGGTATTATGTACCAATTGTCCTATTTGGTTATAGGTATAATTACCGGCAGTTTGGCTTTTGATATCATCGGTATTGGTGGGGCTTGTTACGGCATCGGTAACATGGTCTAACTGGTTTTTTTGGGGTTTATAGGTGTATGCTAGTTTATCCATGGCATTCGACCCGTTTTCAGTCTGTTTGTTACGGTCGAGGCTTTGTATATTACCATTGGCATCGTAGGTTAGGTTGGTTACGTCATAGTCACTGGCAGGATCCGGGGTGCTTATTACGGGTGGGGTAATTTTGGCTTCAAAAGCAATGGTAGGCGAGGTTTGAAAACCGGGTAATAATACAATACTTTCGGTAGCTACTACGGTTTTATTGGTGGTAATGGTTTCGGCTACCGTATTTACTACGGGTGCTGTAGCGGCTTGTTGGTCATAACTGCTAAAACCGGCACTTTTAAGCCAATTGTTTTTATTGTAATTGTAATAATAGATAGCGGCATTGGCTACAGTAGGCGTATTTGTTTTCCATGCCGCGGCTTTGATATTGCCATTAAACTGGTCAATCCCTCCGGCCACAGATGCCATGGTACTTGGGGTATTGGTACGTTGGTAATCATTGGTATAATAGTCTAAAGTCATACCAAATACGTCTTGGGCAAAACCATTGTTGCCATCATTGCCGGGGTCTTGAAATACCGAACTGTCAATGGCGCCAATATTGGGCGAATTGATAGCTTTTAACCGGCCGGCCAGATTATAGGTATAATCAATGCCTTGTAAATTATCGGCGAGTTCGGTACGTTTTAAGGCACCGGTTTCATAGTAATAATATTTCGCTTGGTTGGTAAAATTCACATTATCGGTTGAGGTACTCACGGCTGTTAGTTGCCCTGCTATATTATAGGTATATTTATGTATAAACATTTCGGTGGGTACCTGTTTTTGATAGCATACTTTGGTAACTTCGCCGGTAGTTTGGTCGTATTCATAATCGATGGTTTTGGTACCCAAGCCATCTATTTTTTGTACCAGCCATTGTACCCTGCCATAGACATCATAACTATACCAAGTGGTGGTAGTACTCGGGTTTTGGGTATAGGTTTTGGCTACGTTGCCGGCAACAAATTGTTGCGTGGGATAGGAGGTGGTAGGGATGCCTTCGGCGGTTAATGCCGCTTGTAAGCCAGTGATATCAGGGCTGTCATACACGGTAAAATGTTGTTCTTTGCGTGTGACACCGGGAAGGTTCGGATTGTCAGGGTCTGCCGTAGCAAAACCATTATTTACGAGTACGCCACTTTCAACGGGCCTACCTAGGGTATCATAATTGGTATAAGAGAATTCTTGCGGGCTTGCCGCCAATTGTTTGCTATTTTGAGAAAAGCGTATTTGTCCGTCTTTTCTATATTTAAACTGTGCTGTGCCTTCGTCGGGGCTGGTACTTTCTTGCAGTTGCCCCAAGGTATTGTAATTAAAAGTGGTGGTAAAACTATGGTTGGGCATTTGTGTCAGGCTCATGGTATGGTCAAAACCTAAGGGTTGTACCGACTTTACCAATCGGTTGGCTTTGTCATAATAATTTAAGGAATAATCGTAATAGTTTACTTTATAGCGTACTGCTGCCCCCATACTGGGGTTTAAAAGTACAATACTACCGTTGTTGTTAATAGTTACATACGATTCTACGTGTTCTGTATCTATTACTTCTTCAATACGGTACATGCCGGGGTTTAAGGTAATATTATCGCCAACAGTGCTATTATTTGGAGCTGTTATATCTTCTTCAGAAATGAGGTCGTAAATTTTAAATTCCATACCGGGTTTTCCTTCAAATTGAACAATGCCATCGGTACCCACAGGAATATGGATATCAACAAAGCCTTGTTCGCCAATGGTGGAAACCACTTCATAAGCCGGGGCATTGCCATCTTCATTTCCGCTGCGGGCGGCAGCTAAGGTATTGCCGTCAGCATCTGTAAATACTACAGTTTCAACGCCGTGTACATCTCTGCTTACGGTTTTGTTAGCTTTGACATAATACGGAATACCGGTGAGTACCGATTGTATTTGGCCGGTAACGGGATAATTTTGGTCTAATAGCTGTTGTTTAAAAAGATTGATATTAGTACAAATATCTATGTCGTTTTGGTTGGTAAACTGACTACAATCTGCAAAGTACGTGGTCAAATCTATTTTATCAACTACTTTGTAGATTCCGTTTAAATTATTTGACAGTGCTAAAAACTCGTAATAGCTGCCTATTTCAATGGTGGCTACATCGGTGGTGGTTACCCTCACTTTAAAATCATTGCTATTATCTAATGCGCCAAAAGGCCTGATGGTACAAAATTCTTCTCCGGTATAGGGTGTTCCCGAGATGTTAAAACCTTCGCGTTGCGGAAAATAGTCTTTGCCAAAGGCATAAAATAATTCTTGTGCTGCCGGCATGGTAAAGCTATAGCCATTCAGCCATTTTTCTTGCCCGTTTACGCTTACTTTATTACCGCCGAGGGTTTTTAAAACTTCACCGGTATTTAAGTTACTATAGACACTTTTAGAATAGGGATAGGCGGTAATATCTTGATACGGCTCCCTCGAATTATTTTCGCTGTAATACCAGCCTAAGGTATTTGGTTGATTGCTAATGCCGGGTAAGTTTGTATTGTTTTCGGTAATACTTTCTATATCGGCAGTGGTTAAAGCTGTTCCGTCTGTTTTGGCAACAAAATTTTTATACCCGTAGTATATAGAATCGACAGGGGCGCTTAAACTTTGAAATGCCGCCCTGCCTTGGTAGTCGTATAAGGTTTGGGTTGCCCAAATGCGTCCGGTTTTGATATCGGTAGTTTGGCTTTGTGTGGCTTTGCCCAAACTGTTAAAATAGGAAACGCCACTGGAGGTTAGCCTGCCTTGGAGGTCAAAAGAGCAATTGCTAATCCAATTTAAATTTTCAAATTCATTATAGCATTTGCCTAAGGCAACATCTACGGGAGGTGTATAGTTATTTTCGAGCCAAATTACTTTGTCTGCGATACTAGCACTGACAACAACATCAACATCATTATCATTGTCTAAATCAGCTAGAGAATGAAATAGAATACCATCAAAATTACTAACAATGGCTTGTTTGGTAAAATTCTGATTTCCATCATTTAGATAGACAAATAGTTGGTCATCAAGATAGGCTGTGGCAGAGATGTCTAGATAGCCATCTTTATTATAATCTACGGTTCTTATATCAAAAGGATAAGCAATGTTAGCATCTACTACATGTCTTGTATAGTTTAAGCTACCATCATTTTCATACCAGTATAATTTACTAAATTCTACAGAATATGCAAACAGGTCAAGATCACCATCTTTATCTAAATCCTCTGAATGGCTAAAATGTGGAAACCCATCGGTAACTAGATTTATAGTAGATTGAGATTTTTGGTTTACACCACTTAAATCATTAATAATCACATATTTTTCATTGGTGATGGTGTCTTGCACAATCCAGTCAACATCACTATCTTCATCCAAGTCACCTGCAAATAATTCCCAAGAATCCGTGACTATGGAAACGGTATGCCCCACATAATTATGTTGACTATCCAATTCATACCAAATTAATTGTGTATCGTCATAATGTACAAAGTTTTGTTTTCCATCACCATTATAATCCATCACATAAAAACCAGTAACCACAGGAGAACCAATAGTAGTATGTTTAGTAAAAGTTTGATTTCCATCATTTTCAAACCAGGCTTTTTCACCACTTGTAAAAGCCCAAGCCCATACATCTAAATCGTTATCACTATCAAAATCACCAACGATTAACCAATAAGCTCCGTCAAAATTTGATGCAATGATATGTTTGGTAAAATTTTGACTACCGTCATTTTCAAACCAAACAACTTGGTCTCCAAACAATGAGGTAGCGACAATATCATTATCGCCATCGCCATCGAAATCTCCTGCCCAAGAGTAAGCGGCATAGTCAAAATTATTTTCAACAGCATGTTCGGTAAAATCAACTTGCCCAAAACCCAAGGCTGAACCCAATAAAAACAAAAAGGTTATTTTTTTAATCATAAGAATTGATTTAATGTTGCTAATTACAGAGCACACTGTGTGCTACTGTATCTATATATTGATATTCTTGATTGGTTATATTATCTACTACGGTACAGCTAAAAGTAATTTGTAGGCCACAAAGGTCGCTGCTTGCGTTGAATGTAAAATTATTTTGTGAACTCGATTGAAATTGTGCCTGTACAATTCCGGAATTACTACTAAATTCAAATTTGAATGTAAAATTGCCTGATCCTCCAGTAAGCCCGGTTAGGTTTCCTGTAAAAGAAGTAGGGTTTGTACTACTTATTTCAGTAACGGCAATTCCTGTAGCGGCCATGGGTTGGATACCTAATACGTCAATAGTAACGGTAGCTGTAGAACAATCTCCATCGGCATCACATATTTGATATGAAAAAGTATCAACACCGGCATACGAGGTTGAAGGGACGTAGTTGATTTTATCGTCTATCGGATTGGTTGGAGTACCGGCATCATCAATAGATACCGTTCCGTTGTTTGGTTGAGAAGCTATAGAAATTGCATGAGAAGCCGGGCCATCACCTCCGAAATTATCATTGTTGGTAACATCAATTATTTTATTTGTGCCTTGTGCCATAGAGACATTGTCATTTACCGCGAGTGGTTTAAAATCAATTATCTCGTCATCACAACATTGACAAGAAGAAATAGGTATATCTTTATAATTGTATTTGTATTTATTGGTCACTTTAAACCCACCCACAAATTCATTAGTATCAAATACTTCTTTATAGATTTTACACAGGCGGCCTGCATCATCATACCTAAACTGCGTAGCCATATTGTTAGCGTCTAAAATATAGGTCAATTGATCGGTATCTTGGTCATAGACATAGCTATTCATACTTGCAAATACAGGGTGCATTCTAAAATCGTCAAAATAGACAGTTCCACTGGCGGAGGTTAGAAAAACGGATTCTAAGTTAGAACTTAATTCCACATAATGATTTAACAGTACCCAATTACCAGCAGTAATTTTTTCACCGTTAAATTGTTCTAGTTGTCCGTTTAAACCACCTGTTACAATGCGAGCATTATCGGCATTGGCTTTTTCTGCCCAGACAGATATTTTATAAGTACCTGCCCTGTGCTCATTTGCTTTTAACAATACGGTTAGGGCTGCCCCCTGATATTGAACCCCTAAGGAATATTTACCAGTATGTGCTTTGGTAGTAACCCTGCTTCCTTCTACTGTTACCTCTCCATCTCTACCACCATTTCCTGCATACTCGCCACCCGAATAGAATAGTTCTGTATATCGCGCATTGCCTCCGGCAACAGTTTTCGTAAAATTATCGCTCATTTTAGAGGAAGCATAATTGCCATTAATATCTTTTGTTTCTATTGGTGTTGACCAATGTGTATATCGGGTAATTTCAGAGATTTCTTGCCATTGGGTATTGGTTTGTGTAGCGCCTATCCCCCAATTAAAATCATTGTTTGTTAATTCTTGCCCAAAGGTGCCATTTGTATCAACAGCATCTTTCCATACAAATGATTTGTGTTTACGCCATATTTTTTCACTATTTATTGTTGGGGATACCTCTGTACCTATATCGTCTCTATAAGTCCAGTCGTTATTCCATGTTGTGATGTTGGCATTGATGGTTTTCCAATTCATAGGGTCACCATTTGCGTCTTTTTCATTGGTAACCGAGGTAACACTCATGGCTTCTTGAGTAAGCATATTTTTATTATTAGGGTCAATTATTTTTGAGCCCATATCAGGGTACTTTGTATAGGCCGGAAACTTTTCTTCTTTAATCATGGTACCGTCTGCCATAGTTCTGATAGAAGTTGTATAGGTACCTAGAAAATCGTCGGGCTTATCATATAAAACGGATGATTTTATACCACCGGCATTATTGTCAATACGCTTTACAACACTTACTTTTTCGGTTTTGGTGGCTAAGGCTAAATAGTGATGTTGTAAGGTTGAACTCGAAGATATTTCATCGCCATTACTATCTTCATCAAGGTCGAAAACCGATTTCATAGAAGAAAATGTTTCTGACAAGGCACCGACTCTTTCAACATAGGTATTTTTTGATTTGTTCATCAATTGCCCTACGGCATTAAACTCTTCGGTAGAAATGAGTTGCCCGATTTTAGAAAGGTTTTTTTCTATAAACATATTTTTTGCCGTAAGGCTGTCTAACGTCATCGTATTATCAAAAACGGTAGTTTTAAATATTGACTTGCCATCAATATCTTTCATGTCTATATTAGGATTAAAAATGTCAAATACAGGTTTTAAGGTGTAATAGTGGTATCTGATGCTGCTTAGCAGATTTTCAGCACCATTATTATCAATACTTGAAGCACTCATGGTTACCCATTCGTACATAACACCGGGGCCGGGCAATTCATTTTGGTAAGGGACAAATACTTCGCCTTGTACCGGGTTGAAAGAAGTTATCCCTGAAGTTTTTCCTGTAACAGGATTGTCATAGTTATAAGAAGTAATATAATGATGCCCTTCGTTATTGTTTACGGTAATTTTTTTAACGCGTAGCCCGCCACCACTGGTTCCGGGAGCTACTTTGTTGGATAGCAACTTATAAGTCATAGTATGTAAAAAAGAATCACCTCCTAGACCACCTTGTGGGTTATCGAAACATTCACCCCTTGGCATAGGCCTATATCCATTTGTGCCTTTTCCAGCCTTATCAAAGATTCGATTATTAAATACACCTTGCTCATCTCCTGTTAGAGTAACACCATCAACCCTGTTTAACTTTACAATTACTTTATTTTGATCAACAGATTCAACAATACATAAATCTTCAGGTCTAATATTAATTATTCCTGTATCAGAGTTATTAAATACATCTCGAGTTCTAACGCACATCCATAAATCTAAAAAGACTCTTTCTCCAGGATTAAAGTAATCAGAAAAGTTTATATCATAAACAACTCCATCTTGTTTTGAAAATTCTACAAACATTTGATCTCGCTCAACCCAATTACCATTAATGTATTCCCAGTTATCAATTTTAATCTGCAAATTATTCTCCCAGAAACGCCTTCCGAAAGCTTCTATATAAAAATCATCTTCTTCATACGCTATATCAATGGTGGCACCTTGAGGTGTTTTTATGGATTTTAAACTCCAAGCATCAATGGTATTGATATCAAGTTGGCTATCGCCATCTGCATCTGTACCCCTTCTTAAATTCCGAAAACCCCAATTGTCTTTATGGGCACGGATTAATTTACGTTGATTTTCTCCTGAGAAAGGCGCCGGAAAGCCACTATTTAGTATTACTTGAAGCTCATTTTCTTCGTGTAGTTCATTGGGTTTTTCGTATGTAAAACTATAGGGTGGCATATAATCGTATAACTGATTTTCAGTTGCACCATCCACCAAGCCCCTGCCATAGGTTTTTACCGACTGTAAGGTCAACCTGCCGGCATTGGGGTTTTGAGGATAAATACCGTTATTGCCTTCCCAACCGGAACTGGGCGTATGTTGCGCCAATAAATAATTATGGTTAAATTTAATGACTTTAACGGCTTTTCTATAATCGAAATTTTGAAAATCTTCAACATCTATAATATTGTTGCTTTGATGCAGTTGATGGGTTTTTGAAGGCCCGGGCAAGTTTTGATCGAAGAATCCTTGGGGAGTGTACCTGTCTCCAACAGGAATGGTTGCTTGAACACCACTTAAGGTTCCGGAAGTACCATACGATACATCGGTACCGGTTTTATTATTTACAATTACAATTTTATCTAAACGCAACTGGTATTCTTTATCATATAAAAGGGTTTCTTTTGCATTTGAAGCATTTTCATTGCTCAATTGGTCTTCAAATATATTGCTTTTGCCATCAGAAGAAACATCAAAGAAATAATCAGCATTGGTACCTACCCCATCATAACGAATGTCTTTTACAAAATAGGCGGTTTGTGTTTTTGAAACTATCTTGTCTAAATAGTAGAGGTCTTTACGGCCTTGTAAAAAATAACCGGGATCCGCTTTTTCTACTTCATCATCTACAAAAGTTGCATAATGCCTTCGGGTACCACCTTGGGTGTAATCGCCATTGTCATAAGGGCTACGCCATGCAAATGCATTCGACCACCGGCCATGGTCTAAACGCACCCAATATCCATAATCTGCCGCATCGGCAAAGTGGTTGTTGTTTGTATCGATATAATCGGGGCCGGTAATGGCGGTTAATAGCCAATGGGTAGCATAAGGTGTTGCTTCTCTTTTGGTACTTGAATTATACTTACTGGCTCCAGAAACCCCATCAAAATTTAGATAATTATGTTGAATCTGTTCGTATTGATATACGGGTTGCGAAAAGTGATATGTTTTTCCATCAGGGGTTGTAACTTTATACCCTCCTATCCCTTCAGGTACATAGCCTTGTGATATTCTTGAAAGGTCACTGACACCATCAACAAATAAACTTGCCGGTGTTAGCATAAGGCTTTTATCGGCATCTAATTGGCTATTGGTAAACACTTCAACATAAGAACCTGCTTTTGGCCTGCCATTGATACTATAAGTACCTTTTGTAATGAACTGCCCCATATTTAAATTTGAGCCCGTACTATTATTAATAAGGGCTCCATTCATTTTTGCATCTTCTGTAATTTGCCCGTCAAAAACAAAATGCAAATTCTGATTGGCAATAGATTTTGTTTGTTTTAAATTTTGCCCGCCATGATGATAAAATACTTTTGTTTTTTCTTTTCCGTTATTTCTAATGGTTTTTCCGTCATAACCTTCGCCTATTAAAGCGGTATTTTCGCCTACTATGGGCCTTAAGGTACCACCAATACCGGTGGCATTGATGTCATACGAATCATAGCCTGCAAAAGCAAAATTCAGTTTTTCAATTTGGTTTCTATAGTCGCCAATAAATTCTTCTTCGGGTTGTGGAAGTACTTGTTCATACACATCGCCATATTCATTTCGTTTTTTATAATCGCTAAATTGATTCAACACATCAGGATTAGCTTCACCTAAATTGCCATTGGTATCATTATACAACTCTAAATCGTTGTGATAGAGTAATCCATACCCATGTTTTGAAAATGCTTTTTTAACGGTTATTTGAGTTCGGTTAAAACCAAAGCCAAAACTTAGGATTCCAATTTGTAGCGGTATGTAAAACCCTTTGGAGTTATAGCTAAAATCACCTGCTGAAAAGCTATTCATACTAACCGAGGCTCCTCTTCCACGCCCTTTTGACCCCTTTTGATTATTGTTGCCACCAATAGAATAGGAAGCCCCAACACCTTGCCCGGAAATGGAAATCCCCATACTACTAGAGATGTACTTATCGGAACCCCCAACACCTATATTGCCAGAGATACCTCCTTTGTTAATATTGCCACTGATAGATAATGAAGCTCCAAATAAAGAATCATCATCTTTGCCAAATATTTCACCGGATTCAATTTTTTTAAAAGCTCCTTTAAAAGCTTTATTTTTTAGGATTCCACTACCAACTCCTATTGAAAAATTACCATTGGTATCGATACTAGCACTCATTGGCCCTATAGAAGCAGAAACAGAGCCTGAGAGCGATTTATTCGGCCCCCAAGACAAGCCAACACCTACTTCAGCAGATTTAGCAATGCCAACACCCACATTTACAGAATATGAATCTTGATGGCCATTTAGATAGGTTAAATTTAAGCGGCGGCCATTACTCCAATCATCAGGGTTGGCAACGACACCTCTGGCTATTGACCCGGTATTTAGGTTCCATCCCAATCCTACCCAAGAGGCTTCCATATCCATGGGTATACCTGCATGATAACTCAAAGTAACAGGAAAACCGTCAATTTCTAATAAAGGCAATACATAGGCCATATCACCTGATGACAGGTTTACCATATCGGTTGCGCTTACCGGTTCAAAACCTGAAGCTTCGGGGGCATTTGGCCCATTATTGCTGGCATATAATAAATTATAAGGTATAAAAGTTTGTAAAAAATTAAGTGTTAAAAACACTGCAATCATTTTTTTTGTGAGCTTATTTTTTATCATAATTGGTACATTATAAATCTAACGTTGGTTCGTGTTCTATTTTTTTTGTGGATACTTTAAACTTAACCACCCCGGTATAAATCCCTAAATCTTCTATTGTAAAATTTAGATATTCATTTTTTAAATATTTTTTATCTCGTGGGTATACAAATAAAATATCTGTAGATTGACTCATGCCATACATACGAGGGTATACAAAATCTAACAAGGGCAGGGTGTCTTTTTTCTGGGTATATAAATGTACTTTGTTACCCATGCCAAAGGCCAATTGGTTGACCATGGCTCCAAATTCATTTCTACTATGAGGTGCCGTACTCAATAGCTCTTTGTTATTTTTTGACATACTTAGGTTAAAATACATATATTGATTATATTTTTTTCGCAATGCTGAAATTTTTTTGGCATCTTTTAAATCGCTTAACTCTTGTTTTACCAATAGGTCTGTGGGTTTATACAGTAATGTAAAATCATAGCCATTGATATTTTTATGTTGTATATATCCATTTTCTTCATTTTTTATATAGTTCCATAATTCTTGTTCTGTGTTGAAGGTTTTGTTGGTACAGCCAGTTATTAAAATAAATGAAACTATTATTGCTGCTGAGACCCTTCGACTGCGCTCAGGGTGGCATCTTATCTTATTTACCCGAAAACTCAGCATTTAATCCTTCTAAAATGGTTTCAGTTAAATCGGTTGTTTTATCGGCATACATAATATTACCGCCCCCACTGGCTCCAAAAATGATTTTATAATGGTGTTTTTTGCCGTATTCGGTTACATAATCATTGATATCATTAATGACCGTTTGGGTTACTTTCTTATCTTCTTCTTGTATCTTCTTTTGAATAGCTTGTTGGTAATTATTGACCTGTTGTTGTTTATTACTCAATAATTGTTGTTTGAGTTCGAGCTCTTTTTTTGTCATTTTAGCCCGTTCTTTTTCGTAGGCTTTTAATTCTTTTTGCCAGTTGACAACCAAACTATCTACATTGGCATTCATTGTTTTGGCTTTGGCTTGAAATTCGGCTCTTACAATTTTTGTACGTTTATAACCCTCTAGTAATTTATTGACATCTACATAGACCAATTCTGAGGCTTTTTGAGAGGTGTATAGAGAAAATCCACTGATAATGATTGCTAAAATTGAAAGAATAACGGGTAATTTTTTCATGTATTAGTTGCTTTGATGTTGGGTTAACAACGCTTCAATTTTTTGAAGCCTTTCTTCAAGGTTTTTATTAATTTCTTTTTGTTGTTGGATTTCTTTTTGTTGTTGTATAGTATATAAAGTGAGTTCTTCAATTTTTTGCAATAATTTTGCATTCATTTGTCCAACGCTAATTCCGTTTTTAGCTACTTCTTCGGCATTGGGTATATTCTGTAAATGTCCTTTTTTATTGATAAATTTTTCAACTTCTGCCAGCGTAGGCAAGGGGTATGATTTTTCAAATACAAAATCTGACCATGGGAATACTTGTATTTTTAATTCTTCAGCTATCATTTTTCCTTTTACGGCAAATGTATACCCTACGGGTATGGTATTGGTATTGATACCCAATTGGTCACTGGAAAAATCACCATAGACCAAAGGTATTGCCGCATCTGTATTGTCTATATATAATTTGTTACTACCGGTTTCATTAAAGCCTGCTTTCCAACCTAAAAAGACATTGTAGTTACCCGTAGTGTTAAAACCAGCATTATAGCCTAAAAAAAGGTTGCCCGACCCCGACGTGTTATTAAAACCAGCAGAAGCCCCCATTGAGACATTGTGGTTACCGGTAGAGTTTTTATCTCCTGCATAAGACCCAATACCGATATTCCCTTCACCAGAGGTATTGAAATATCCAGAAGAAAAACCTAGAAAGACATTACTGCTTCCGGTGAGGTTACTATAACCGGCATTGTTGCCAATAAACACATTTACTCCGCCAGTGGTATTTTTTCTTCCGGCATAAAACCCTGAAAAAACATTTTTTGACCCTGTTGTATTAAAATTACCTGATTGATGGCCAATAAACACATTTCGTTCTCCCTCTGTATTAAAATACCCTGCTTGTGAGCCCAAAAATACATTTGCATCTCCAATGGTAGTATTATACCCCGAAGTATAACCTACAAAAGTGTTATAGCCTGCTGTCGAAATATGATTACCGGCGTAATTTCCAAAAAAACTATTGTAGTCACCTTGTGTACCAGAACTAGCACCGTAATTTGTAGTAGTTTGCGCGTTTAAAACACCAGTACTCAACATGAGTGTTAACAGTAGTAATAAATTTTTCTTCATAATAATATATTTATAAATTAATAAAAAGGAAAAGGAATATGCTTAGTCCATACCCAATCTCAACAAAAACTGACTTACAATACCAATTTCTGAAATAGTTAAAATAAATTTTTTTAAAAAATGTTTCAGCGTATTATTGAGCATAATTTTTGCTAAAAAATAAAGAATATTCGGGTTAATTATAATTGTGCAAACTCCTATTTTTAGTTGTTTAGCACTATAAAATTAGTAAAATAAGTTTTAGAATATGTATCTTTGGAGAAATAAGTTATTAACAGTTTTAAGGAGTTAAAAATTAAAATACTGATTATCAATATGTTAAATGTTACATTTCTGTTTAAAAACCTTCGCCGTAAAGTTTCGGCATTTAATTTACAAGAATTATTGGTGGTTCTTGTAATTATAGGGATACTTCTTTTATTGGCGCTTCCCAACCTGATGCCCTTAATATCTAAAACCAAAAGTTTAGAAGCACAAACGCAACTCAAACATATTTCTAATTTAGAAAAACAGTATTTTTTTATGTATTCTAAATACAGTGGCGATTTTAACTCTATTGATTTTGAAGCTCCCAAAACGGTAGAGCAAAATGGAAGCGCTAATTATACGTATGTAATTACCGAGGCTTCTAATAATTCATTTAAAGCCCGAGCCACTGCCATAACCGATTTTGACGGGGATGGAATTTTTAACGTGTGGGAAATAGACCAAAATCAAATTCCGAAAGAAATTGTTAAAGATTGAGGGAAGACAGAAGTTGGATGCCGGAAGTTGGATGTTGGAAATCAGAAGACTGAAAACCGAATACTAAAAATCATCAAATATCAATGTCTTAAAATCATAAAAACTTTTTCTTAACACATTGCCAGTATGCTTATTTTTTTTAAATTACTTTTAATCATAAGCTTATTAGCTATTGCTTATCAAGATAGTAAAGAACGTAAAGTATCCCTGTGGTTGTTGATGGTTGCTTTTTTCTTAACCGGAGGGTTACATTATCACCATAGTGTAGAGGTACTGTTTTGGTATAGTATCTTTTTAAATATTGGGATTGTCATTTTAATTATTGCTATTTTATTTATATATGCCAGATTAAAATTGAAACAAGGCTTAGAAAAGGCATTCGGATT
>DRQI01000543.1 GCA_011330545.1 Flavobacteriia bacterium | reverse complement strand
TTCTCGAATTGGTCTTTATAATGGTTGCTTAACGGATTACCCGATTGTCCGGTGGGAAGGATACCCACGCTTTTTTCTACATCAGAAAAATCAATAACCCTACGCGTTGAAGGGCCGGCAAGCACCTTGTAATAACCTGTACTGTCTAAATTAAATAGTTGATTGTTAATTACTTCGTTAGCACCATTGATAGGAAAAGGGCCTACATTAAAAAAGCGCCGTAACAACGATACTTCGCCTATAGGATGTTTGTGTTCTAAAGTATGTACTTTATTCCATGTCCAATCTGACACCGAATTCCCCAATTGCTGTTCTAAAAAGGAAACGGCATTTTTAAACGACTGCCCTATAATATCTTGTTTGCTTTCCTTTTTATCTAGGGTAGTTACATCATCCCACCAAACTGAATTTTCACGAGCCATTTGTATGGCTATCATCTTTTTTTGTAAATGGGTATTGAGAAATTGGCCAAACAACTTGCCCATTTCATCTCGATAGGTATGCGCCAAAAATTCATAGATAAACCTGTTGTAAATGGTGGGTGCTACCCCGTTAAGATGGTAGCTGCCATCCCAATTTTTAAGTTGCTGCAAAGCTTCTTTTTCATTTTTTGAAAACTGTTGGGTGTTGATATCTTTAAAGGCATCAGTTACTATTGAAGGTGTAGCATCACTTGTTACATCGGTAATCATCTGCATCACATCTTCTTTGGTAAAATTATTTTTGGCTTCTAGCAAATTAACGATGCGTTGAGCCCGGTCTTGTGGCAAGTAATATCCCGGATATAGCATGCCGGCAATAGAATCGGGTTGGTTATTGGCAGAATACACATAATGTAAAGAGGGATTGATAGCTTGGGGATTATCAGAAAAATCTAAATAGTCTTTTTGGTCGTCGGTACTATTTCCGTTCAATACCAAATAGGTATCTACATCATTTTTATACTTGTATAATTTGGCCGCTGCAAACCACGCTATATTTCCGTCAGCATCGCCATACATTACATTCAGTCCGGGAGCATGAATCATAGCCGCCCCTTTCTCAAATTCTGCCAACGAGCTCGAATGCGATAGCGTATAGGATGTTTCTAATATCTTATTCTGAAATTTAGTATATATCCAATCCATTGCTATGGGCCGGCTGTCTTCTATATAATCAATTATCGAATTCATCAATGGCCCATGCCTGCTCACTTTGATATTGTATTTAAGAGTTTGGCCTCCTTTTACTTTTATTTCTTTTTTTCTAATTTGATATTTCTCAAGTCCATTAGGGGTTTTATATTCATTGGGATTGTCAGGATTTTCTTCTTCAAAAAAGAAATCGATATCATCATTTTCAAACATTGTCAATCCATACGCATATCTTCTATTATGGCCGAGTAACGGAAATGGAATCAATGCCAAATTATAACCGTAGATTTCATAATCGGGAGTTTTAATATGCGATTGATACCAAACTGAGGGTTGCGAAAAAGCAATATGGGGGTCATTGGCAAAAATAACGCGGCCGTTTTTTGTTTTATCAGGGCCAATTACCCAGCTATTACTACCAACAAATGGCGATATTGGCAATAACTCATATACTTCATTAACCGCTTCTGCAAATGTTGCTTCTAAAATTTCATTCTTCTGATTTTTTATCAAGGTTACTTTGTCTAAAGGAATATCTTCCAATTCTTGAGAATATGCATTGCCTAATTTTTCTTTTACTTCGGTTAAGAGCGGGTCGGTTTTATGCGCTTGGGCAAAACTAAATGCCATATAGCCAAAAACATTATACATATCTTTTAACGTAAATTTTTCTTTTTTGATACCGAGTATATAGTACTCTATGGGGGTTGGGCCTTTATCGATAAACTGATTGATACCATCGAGATAAGCCATTGCCAATTTATACGATTCGGCATTTTTATCTAGGCGAGCGATATCTTTTTCGGCAGCTTCTTCTATGCCTAAGCCCGAAAACAGTTTGTCTACACGTACCAATTTCTCTCCAAACAATTCAGATAGCCTACCCGCTGCCAAACGCCGCATCAATTCCATTTGCCACAACCTGTCTTGTGCATGTACATAGCCCAATGCCCTGCGTGCATCCAATTCATTTTGGGCATAGATATGCGGAATACCGTAGTTGTCATAAAAAACGTCTACCTTATCTTGTAATGAGGCGAGCTGTAAGGTTCCGTTGTAAGTGGGTTGAAGGCTTTTTTTAAAAACAAAAAGGCCTATCACTATAATAATACTTAAAACTGCTAAAATTTTAAGTACCTTTTTTAGAATGCGCATTTTTATGGGGTTTAGGTTATCCAAATATATAAAAAACTGCCATCTTTTTTATGTAACGCTGCCCTATTCATAAACCCAATACAACGATATAAACCCGTCATAAACCTCATTTTTTTAAAAAATACCTGAAAATATTACTGTCATTCACTAGGAATTTATATAAATATATTGTTATCTTTATATACGAAATTGTCATTTTTATCATGTTAATGACTTTTTTAGTATTACGTTAAAAATTGCAAATCAAACTTTATT
>DRQI01000542.1 GCA_011330545.1 Flavobacteriia bacterium | reverse complement strand
GCTAAGTCAAAAATTTTGTATAGGATAGCAAATCCAATTGTTATATGCATTATCGCAAGTATCCTATTTATTACAATCCAATACATTTCATTATGGTATATGTGAGAACGTTTTTTCAAGATATCGATTAAATCTGTTTTATGCATTAGCCCTGACACTTCGGGGGTAATACATAATTCGAGTTAGATTCTATTGCAAAAATAGAAATATATTTTGCGTAATTATTGAAATAGGATGCAGAGTGCGATTACCCTACAGTATCTAGAGCCTTGAGGTTTCGGTACTAAAACCATACTCCCTTCTGCTTTTGGCGAGGTAAGCAAAGAAGTTGCCTACCGGATTTATACTGTTTTGTGTTATTTTAATCATACGTTTTTAACTATCCTCTTCTTAAAGCCCAAGATTAATGAAGAGTAGACAGACCTATGCGTGTTTTGGGTAATTTTTTCTGGCTTTTTCTATCCAATCTAAAGATAGTTTCCATATTTCTCTTGAAGCATTTTTTGATAATATAGTTCTACTATGGTTATAATCTTCATTAAATCCATTTTCTACTGAGCACACAACAAGTTTATTATTTTTATTGTTGAATGCATTAATAAATTTTTCACAACCTCGTTTTGGTGCAATAAATTTATCTCCTTCTCCACAAATTGACAAAATAGGGATTGTTATAAATTGCATGTTTTCAAAATAGTCAAATCCGTTTTTTCCTTTAAAATTCTTATTTAAATTCCAATCAAACCATTGTTTCATTGTACTGTATTTTTCGTTATGTTCGCCTAATCTTAATTTTATTCCGGGAACATATCCCAATAGATAACTTATAGATTTACTTAACAAGATTTTCAGGTAATCTTTTTTAGTATTTACGGCTCCAAAAGATTGGCAATTAAACATTGTAATACTGTTAATGTTTCCGACATATTCTTTATGTTGAAGTAAAAATATAGTCAGAGATATTCCACCACCACTATGTGTAACGCAATTTATATTTTTTATATTAAGCGTACTTATCAGATATTTAAAGGCCGTTTTTATATCGAACATTCCGATTGTTTCAAAATCAAAATTATTTTTGGCTTTTGAACTGTTTCCGTGGTTTCTCCATTCTAGAATCCAACACGTGTACCCTTTATTTACAAAGTATTTAGCAATTCCCAAACATATTTTTTTATTCGAAAAAGTTCCGTGTGTAAGAAATATATTTTTTTCTGAAGTTTTTTTTGGGCTACAAATTTTCCAAAGGGCTATTTTTACAGCATCATCAGTTTCTAATTCTATTAATTGTTCTTGAATCTTCAATTTTTCTTAATAATGAAATCCGTTAGAAAAAAAAGCTTTGGCACCTTATTATACAACTATAATTGTTAGCCATTGTGCTTGTTGCACAAGATACAAAAAAGCAATATCTTGATTGCAAGGCTAGAAGAATATCAAGATGAATTTCAGCTTTGTTCTGGTTTTAATTACCCATTTTAATAGCTTTTATAAAAAGTGTGAATTTTGATTTTAAGGTGTAATGAGTATTATTAGTGAAAAACATCCACAATGTGTAGCAGGCAAAATGAACCCGAATATACAAGTTGTCTTTCATATTTTACGGCATAAATCTTACTGAAAAACTCCTTTCCAGGTTAATATAAATTTTTCTTGTAATCTCTTTTTATAATTTCTTCAACAACTTTCCCTTTAATTTTTGTTACTAGCGACCTGCTTTTAGTAGCCTGTTCTACAAGCACTTGACCTAAGGTTGGGAATTGATTTTTATCAACCTCTATGGCTTGCTTCCATATTTTCTGCCAATTGAGTGAATTTGTTTTACGAAACCGGCATTGCGTAACAGTAACAAGTATCCCTAATTTAGGTATGTGTTTTTTTACCGTTAACAATTGTAGTAATTGAGCATCGCTTATTACCCTTGCTCTTCCATTGATTTTAAGTATTAAATCAATGCCGGGTATTAAGAATAGGATGCCTAGTAACGGATTCCTCAAAAGGTTATGGATACTATCCACTCTTTTATTACCCGGCCTGTCTGGTATCAATAAATGTTCTTTGTCAAGAATATAAATAGTGTTTGGGGGGTCGCCTCTAGGTGATAGTTCGGTTTTTTTTGAATCATCTTGTGTATGAAGGCAATAAAAGGGCGATGACTTTATAAATGTTTTACAATCTTCGCCAATCCATTCGGTGCAATTATTATCGTAATCAATTTTTATATCGGGATACTCTTTTTCTTTCCACAATTTAGATCGTAAAATAGATTTAGCACAATGTAAAAATGCCCCTTCAACAGCAATGTGAAGGCCGTGCAGCTTATTACTTTTATTGGCAACCAACCATTTGACTACCCCATTGATTCGCAGTGTTTCTCCAATTCCCGGTATCCAAAAATACATTGCTACCGGCAAAAACTCATCAGCTACTGCGCTTTCAATTAGTGAAAATTCTTGATGGTATGGAATATACACTTCAGTGTAGCTTAAAACTTTTATGAACCCTGAATTACCATTTAGTATTAAAATTTTCGATACACCTTTATGCCAATATCCAAAGAATACTATTGGGCTTTGCTTTAGAAAAGTCAAACAATGACGGTCTAATTGATTCAGCACTTTCGCCTTAATTATATCATGGGGCTCGCCAACTATATTTTGTAGCTCAGAAGCATTTTGAACAGAGTTAATTTTATTAGGCATAATTCTTAATTTTATAACAGCATTCATCAAGCTACATTGTTAAAAAAGTGTTTAGTTCTAATTCTACTTATGGCTGTATTAGGAAACTCTTTTTCGATATTATTATCGCAGTTTAACCCAAATTATGTTAGTCACGACACTTTGAGGGGATAGGCATAATGTGGGTTTTAAGCAAAAAACCATGATGCAAATTTATTTATTACTGATAGGATAAACTTGAATAAACTGGCTATCTTTTAAGGACGGAAGAAGGAGAAACTCCAAACATCTTGGAAAAGGTTCTTGAAAAGTGGGCAGAATCGCTAAACCCTGCAACATGTGCAGATTCGGTAAAGTTACCTCCTCTTACTAATTCCATCAAAGCTTCTTGAATTCGGCACCAAAGGATAAACTTGCGAACGGGAATTCCAATTTGCTCCTTAAACAAATGGCAAAACCTACTAGTAGACAAGTGCGTTTTTTCTGCGAGCATATTTGAACTAATTTGCTCTTCTTCAAGGTTAGTTTTAATATATTCTACACTATTTTTTATACGGCAATCGGTTTCTGGAATGGCATTATGGGTTGTTGTGATACCAAGCGTATCAGAAAAAAACGAAAAATTAATAACTTCTTCTACACTAGGAAAAGAGGAGATCTTTTCAATCTGTACTGTTTTACGGAAAGGTAAAGCGTAATAACTTTTTATCTGATTGATTGGTAACAGTTCGGGTTCTAAATAAATAAAAAGATACCGTGCATCCCCGCCAATAAATTGATGGGGGTAATTTGGGTCAATAACTACGCCATAAATTTTTCTCAATTCACTTTCATCAGAGAGTAGATCAAACGGCCTATCAATTCCGAAAATAAATTCAAGGGCGTGATGTTCATGTCTTTTTGTCTGGATGTTTTTACCTATAAAATAGGCTATTCCTTGCGTTAGTATGAAGTTTATCTTGAATTCGGGTATCATTTTCTGATAATATACAACAGTTGTACAAACGCATTGCATTTATACCCCTTGCCTGCAAGATACTAAAAACACATAAAAATAATGATACGTTTGGCATGGCTTTGCTATTTTGGATAAAAATGAGAAATGAAATTTCCCATTTTCAATAATAAAATAGCAGGATATGAGCTTTACCTTTCTGTTTTTAGTCATGGGGTTTCGGTACTAGAACCACCTTCTTTTCCTCCTTTGGCGAGACAAACAGGCAAGGTGTTTGCTTGCCGGTTTTATAAACTATTTTGTACTGATTCTAATCTATATGTATTAACTCCACTGCTTAAAAAAAGGTATGGGAGCCTGCCATAAGCTCGTTTCGGGGTAGTTCTAGAATCTCTAAAATATTACTAAGGCAGTAAAAGTGATGGTAGCGCGAGAATTATAATACTTACCGTGGGTAGCAAGGATGCAGTTATTTTATTAATTTCATTGCGCCATTCATTTGATTCCGAAAATAAAAGTACATGAATATGTAAAATGGCATCCCTAAAAAGAAATATATTAAAATGCCTTCATTTCCAAAATCTTTTCCAATTCTTTTAAAAAAATCATTATGATTTAAAAATGATTTTAGAAGGTAAATAAAATAAACTGCTATTGAAATCCAACTTATAATTTCAACTATAAGTGTAAAACTCCCCAAATTTTTAGCACTTATTGGAATAATAATACTGGTTATCAAAATCAGGCCGTAAAAAATAAAAGCAACTTTTGAATTTTGCTTAAACAAATTATAAATTTCTTTGGCCGAATTATATGTTTCATTTTGAAAATTTCCTGTTAGTTGAAGTTGTTCTTTGTCAATGCCTCTTTCTTTTAAAATTTCTATTGCAGTTGTCCTTATTCCATCGTCATAGCCATATTGCCTATAATTCTTTACAACATCTATTAATTTGTCATTGTTAAGTGATGTAAGCCTTTCTGTTTTATTTGACATTTCGAATTGATTTATAATTCTGACCACAGCAGTTTGCCTAAAAACCTCTGTAATTATTCAACATACGGGTAAAATTAAGCTGATTTTCTGAGCTTTTCAAAAAAGACTTCTATAATTTCACACTAGTAGTTACTATTATAGCCGGATTTATTTTAAGCAGTATTCTAGTAATAAAAGACATATATTCTTAGATGCGCTTTTAGCAACCTTTTAAATTTTAACAACAACATATCTTTTAAAAATAAAAGTTCCTTAAAAAAAAGAACTTTTGAACCAAATTTTGTGTTTTTTAGCGTTTTGTACAGCTATCATCATTGTTAGCTGACTTTTTATTCTATTCAACTGGATTTAATACTTTCCAATTATTATCTGTCTTATATGTGTTTAGTTTTTGACTTGATTTATTTCCATTGGGATATATACATATTTCTGTAATAACACAATGTTCAGGTGAAATAAAATTCCTATTAAAAACTCGTTTTACGCCCTTAAAACTCGGAAATCCATTTTCTTGTATGCTTTTGATAAATGAAAGTTTAAGCACTTCTGCTGTTTTCTCAATTAATTCATTATCAATATCAATTTTTACAGTACTCTTCAACATTAATTCGGCTTCTTTTTTAAAGTTTTTACAATTTATTGCCTTTTCTAAATCTTTATTATCATAGGCATCTTCAATGGATAAAATTGCTCCTTCCGGTGTTTCGAAATTTGATAAAAAATAATCTTCACCTTCATCAACTAATATACCACCAAGGTTTTTGTCAAAATTTTCTAATTCTTTTCCTTTCAACCCTACACGGATTGCACGAATTGTATAGCCACCAATTAATCTTCCATTCTCTATAATCATCCAATCAGACACATATTCTTTTTTTATACCAATTTTTTCATTGATTGAAACAGTAGTTACATCTATTGGTTTATTACTTATAATCCCATAAATAGTACCGTCTTCATCAAAACTAGTTTCAGTAAGCCAAATATGCTCTACCTTATTTCCATCTTCAACTCTTGCTTTTATTGAAAAATAATGTTGCCCATCCTTAGGGTTTGAGAGACAATCTTCAAAATAATGCAATGTTAGTCTTGCTTTTTCCATTCCCCAATTCATTCGTTCATCCTCATTGGGTAAATCATAAACATCTGGATTGCCTTCTCGTTTTCTGATGGTTTCTTTTTTCTTAAATAGTTTTCCAAATATTCCCATTATTATTTGTTTTTGTTAATTTCAGGCAACTATCATATAAACGTATTACGCCTGCACTCCTTATTTACGCAAGATATTACTTTTACCGAAAATTAAAGTTTACCAGATTTAGAACCTCATCCGTTGAATGCGTACGGCATTTAAAATGGCCAATAAAGCCACGCCAACGTCTGCAATAACAGCCTCCCACATGGTTGCCATGCCCATCGCACCGAGTATTAACACTATTATTTTTACACCCAATGCCAAGCCTATATTTTGCCAAATAATTTTATTAGTAGCATTTCCGATATTGATAGCGGTAGCAATTTTTGATGGCTGGTCAGTCTGTATAATAACATCTGCTGT
>DRQI01000541.1 GCA_011330545.1 Flavobacteriia bacterium | reverse complement strand
TAAAAATAAAACCCAATCCCGCCTTTAATTCCAAATTTAGTAGCACCGGGCAAGTCTAGGTAATTGCCCCTAAAGACAAAATCAATTCTGAGTAATTTAAAAATATTGTCTACCCCAACATGGTATTCGTAATAGGGTTTGGTAGGTACGCTGGCATTGCCATTTGACAGAAACGGACTCAACGCAATATTGCTATCCGATAAGGAACCTACAATAGCTCTAGCCCCTACAATTTCACGGAGGTTCAATTTTCTGAGCAGCGGCAATCTCGAAAAAATACGGCCGTTAAAATTATGTTCAACATGCAAAGAAGCATACTGATCGGTTACAAATTCATAATAATCTAATAAATCAAAAGTCCGAGGTGCGGTAAATAAGGTTTGGTTTCCTGGCACTACATCGAGTAATGTCAAAGGTACATCACCATAGGTTTTACCAACTTCCACTACATATTTTAATTTTCCGAAACCGCCCATCAAAATACGATGGCTATAAAACAGTTGTAATTTGTCATAATTAAAATCACTGTCTAAAACCCCTTTTAATCCTTTGGTATAACTTGCATAGAGTATCGGGTGCCTCCCTTCATTGCTCACCCTTCTCTCAACGCCAAAACCGGCAGTCTTACGCCCCGGCGTAAAATTGATGGCAAGGTCTATTTCGGTTTGTGTCAGTTTTGATTGCTCAATGCCATTTTGGTCTATATAATTTACATTGAACAAATCGGGTGCGGCCGAACTCAGGGTTTTATAGGTAGCGCCAAGCCTGAAATTCAGGTTTCGCACTGGTTCTATGTCGAGGGCAATATTGGTGAGGTTGAGATTGGTTAACCTAAAATTTTGCCCTCTGGTAAAAAAAGCGGCTGAAGCAAAACTTCTATTGAGTACATCATTGGCGGTAGTAAGGCTTACGCCGGTTTGTTCAACATCCCTACGGTTACCGGCTGAGATAATAATCCTATTTTTTTTATCAACCATCCATTTCGCCCCAATGCCATATTTTATTTTTTTATCCCTAAAGCCGTAGGCCATAAAACCTTGTATTCGCCATGTATCGTTTTGATTAAAAAACGTTCTAAGCCCTACCCTCACTCTGGTACCTTCAATATCATTACTGCCGAATGTTGAAAATAACGGGCCGTAATCCAATCCTTTTGTCAATCCCCAATACCCTGTTGCCAAGGTTGCGCCAATATTATAAAGTTGTTGAAATTTACGTACTGTTTTTAAGGTATCTAACATCTTGTAAATTCCTACTTCATCATCATTGAGCTTTTCCATTCTATTTTGTTGCCAATACTCTGCTGGCTTATTAAAAACTTCTTCTTTATAAGCATCTACACGGGTTGCATAAAATTTATCATCTCTTTCTTTATCAAATTTATAATTGCTGAATAAGGTTGTCCTTCTTCCATATACGCCTTTTGATTCATCTTTTTTCCGAAAAGCAAAATCAGACATCATATGGTCTCGTTTCAATAAAAAAACCGAATCGTTCAACACATTGAATTCCTGCTCTACATAAATCTCTTTTACCCAGTTTATATTGGCACTATGAGTAGCGTTCATTTCAATTTGTTTTACGGCAAACGTAGTATCGTTTACCCAAAAATCGCCTTTGAAGGTCAGTTCACTTTTTCTTCTCGGATAAAAAACAATATTATAGCACCATTTATTATCTATAAACGAACTATCTGTCAATACATAATTATAGACTGAAGGGCCGGTTTTTGACAAAGGGCTGGTAAAACTTTTATCGAAAAATTTTAAGTAATTATCATAGATATTATAATCTACATACAATTGCTTTACAAATTCAATCAATTCTTGGTTGCTGTCAAACCCTGAGTTTTTATTGGCAATTAATTCTTCTCTGATTTTTTTGGGTTTACTCTTGCCATAGGTTTTATACATGGCTTCATTGATAAAAATAGGCAGGTATGATTTTCCGGTGACACTTGAAGTATCTATCTGTTCAAAAATAAATTCCAGGCCTTTAAACAGTTTTTTCTTTTTAAATTTTTCGTCAATATTATTGAGGTCAAACTCTATTTTTTCATATTTATCGTATTCGTATTGCTTATAAAGGTGAATTCCGTTTTGGCGTTTCTTTGCCCATATTTTTTTTAGGATGGCAATTGCCGGATTGCCTTTCTTTTTCACTTTACCTGAATAGACTACTACTTCATCTAAGCTGGCACTGTCTTCTTTTAATACAATAGTAATATTAAAATTTCGAGCTTTTAACGGAATTGTCTTCTTTTTAAAACCCAAAAATGAAATTACCAATTGGGTATAGGTTTTATCAGATTCTAAGTAAAATTTTCCGTTTTCATTAGAAACCGTTCCTACGGTAGAACCTTTAAAGGTAACATTGGCAAAAGGTATGGGCTCATTTGATTCATCAACGATAACGCCACTTACTTTTACTTGCGAAAAAGCCACCGTAGTGATTAATAAAAATAGTATATATACTACTTTTACACGTTTAAATTTAGTATTCATTCAGTTCGCTTCAATTAATATTAAACTCAAAAAAAAGTTTTTATTGTAATAGTTACGTTAAAATTAAATTCATTACAAAAAAAACCTTTTATCAGTGGTTTGATAAAAGGTTTCATTACAGCAATATTAATGCCATTATGTTACATACAATACTTTTTTTATGGCGTTTACAACATCATTGGCATTGGGCAGCCATTCTTCTAGCAATACCGGAGAATATGGTGCCGGGGTATCTGCCGTGGTAATTCGTTGTATTGGTGCATCTAAATAGTCAAAAGCATTCTCTTGTAC
The DNA here is from genome assembly GCA_011330545.1 of Flavobacteriia bacterium. GTDB lineage: Bacteria > Bacteroidota > Bacteroidia > Flavobacteriales > Flavobacteriaceae > Aureibaculum. The sequence continues at coordinate 2,550 of DRQI01000541.1, read as the reverse complement.
TTGATATGTAATTTCAGATGCCACACTGGCAAAAGGCCATGCTTCTTCTAAAATTACCAATCGATTGGTTTTTTTAACAGATGTCAATATGGCATTATAATCCATTGGCCTTACCGTTCTCAAATCGATAATTTCGACAGAAATACCTTCTTTCTCCACAATAGCAGCGGCTTTATAAGCTTCTTTAATAATTTTTCCGAAAGATACTACGGTAACATCGGTACCTTCTCTTTTGATATCGGCAACGCCAATAGGCAAGATATATTCGCCATCAGGCACTTCGCCTTTATCGCCATACATTTGTTCAGATTCCATAAAAATTACGGGGTCATCATCTCTTATAGCAGCTTTTAACAAGCCTTTGGCATCATAAGGATTGGAAGGTACAATTACTTTTAACCCCGGCGTGTTGGCATACCAATTTTCAAAGGCTTGCGAATGTGTAGCTGCCAACTGCCCCGCAGAACCCGTAGGGCCCCTAAAAACTATTGGGCATTTAAATTGGCCTCCCGACATTTGACGGATTTTAGCAGCATTGTTGATAATTTGGTCAATGCCTACCAACGAAAAATTAAAAGTCATAAATTCAACAATAGGCCTATTACCCGTCATTGTTGAGCCAATGGCAATTCCCGCAAAACCCAATTCGGCAATGGGCGTATCAATAACGCGTTTTGCCCCAAACTCATCTAACATTCCTTTTGAGGCCTTATAAGCCCCATTATATTCGGCTACTTCTTCTCCCATCAAGTATATATCTTCATCACGGCGCATTTCTTCACTCATGGCTTCTTTGATGGCTTCTCTAAATTGGATAGTTCTCATTATTTAACTTTTAAGTCAACAAAAGTAGAAAATTCAGGTTATTAAACGGAGAATATCCCATAAATATTTTACTATGCACGCATAGTAAAATGAAAAAAAAGTAGTACCTTCGCTTCTGTTAATTAACACCTCTATTTTATAGAGAAAATATATAGAAAAATGAAAATATTAGTTTGTATAAGTCATGTCCCCGACACTACTTCGAAGATTAATTTTACGGATAACAATACAAAATTTGACACCAATGGTGTTCAATTTGTTATCAATCCACATGATGAATTTATTTTAACAAGAGCGATGTGGTTTAAAGAAAAGCAAGGGGCTACTATTACGGTGGCAAATGTAGGAAATGCCACTACAGAACCCACACTGCGCAAAGCATTGGCTATTGGCGCCGATGATGCCATTAGGGTCAATGCCGAAGCTACCGACGGCTTTTTTGTGGCCAAACAATTGGCCGAAGTAGTTAAAAACGGTGGTTATGACCTTGTTTTAGCAGGTAGAGAATCTATTGATTATAATGGTGGAATGGTGCCCGGTATGCTAGCATCGTTCTTACAGTTTAATTTTGTCAATGCTTGTATCGGTATTGAAGTTGAAGGTACTAAAGTAACAGCATCGCGTGAAATTGACGGAGGCAAAGAAATCGTAAGCTGCGCGTTACCGTTAGTCATTGGAGGGCAAAAAGGCCTTGTTGAAGAAAAAGATTTACGCATCCCAAACATGAGAGGAATTATGATGGCGCGTAAAAAACCTTTAACTGTTGTAGAACCCGTACCGGCCGAAGCCGCCACCGTGTTTACCTCTTTTGAAAAGCCTGAAGCCAAAGGTGCCATAAAACTAGTAGACGCTGATAATGTAGGCGAATTGGTAGATTTATTGCACAATGAAGCAAAAGTGATATGAAAAGATATAAGACAAACGAGATGCTAAACTCATCTCAATTCTCATATCTAAATTCTAACATCTAAAAAAATAAATATGTCTATTTTAGTTTTTGCCGAATCATCGGAAGGAAAATTTAAAAAAACCGCATTGGAAGTTGTTTCTTACGGAAAGGAATTAGCACAACAAATGCAAACCAATCTAGTAGTTGTAACGGCTTTTGTTGAAGATACCAGTGAATTATCTCAGTACGGAGCCGAAAAAATAGTAATAGGAAAAAGTAGTCAATTAAAAACCGCCGATGCTTCTATCTGGGCAGATTTTATAGTAGCTGCTGCAAATCAAGAAAGTGCTGATGTTGTTGTCATCGACGCCAGTGCCAACGGAACGTATGTAGCCCCATTGGTAGCTGCTAAATTAGAAGCCGGTTACGCTTCAAATGTTATTGCACTGCCAACTTCTACAGCGCCTTTTACAGTAAAACGCAAAGTTTTTTCTAACAAGGCTTTTGGCTATGACCAAATACTAACAGAAAAAAAAGTTATCGGATTGTCTAAAAATTCTTTTGGATTAAAAGAAAACCCTACAGATAGCACAATTTCTGAATTTTCGCCAACATTACAAGAAGGCAAGGTTACACTAGAAATCGTTGAAAAATCTTCAGGAAAAGTAACCATTGCAGATGCCGATATTGTTGTTTCCGGCGGCCGTGGATTAAAAGGGCCTGAAAATTGGGGTATGATAGAAGAATTAGCAGACGTTTTAGGAGCCGCAACAGCTTGTTCAAAACCCGTAGCCGATTTAGGCTGGCGGCCACACAGTGAACACGTTGGGCAAACC
>DRQI01000540.1 GCA_011330545.1 Flavobacteriia bacterium | reverse complement strand
ATGAAGATTATGAATTGGCGGCTAAATTGAGAGATGAAATTGCTAAACGAAAAAAATAAAAATTAAAACAACCCTTTATGAATATTAAATTACGCCTAACCATTCTAAACTTTTTCGAACTTTTTGTTTTTGGTGCTTGGTTGATTTCTTTAGGAGGCTATTTAGGTGGCCAACTGCATTTTACCGGTGTACAAATAGGTAAAATTTTTATGACACTGGGTATTGCCTCTATTATTATGCCTGCCATTGTAGGGATTATAGCCGATAAATACCTCAATGCACAAAAATTGTTTGGCCTGTTGCATATTATCGGTGCCGGGTTTATGTTTTATCTCGCCAGTGTACAAAACTATGATATTTTTTTCTGGGTAATGCTAGGATACCTTTCTTTATATATGCCTTCCATCGGACTGGCAAATGCCGTTTCATATAGTATTTTAGAAGATTATAAATACGATGTAGTTAAGGTATTTCCGCCTATTCGCGTTTGGGGTACTATTGGATTTATTGTGGCCATGTGGTCTGTAGACCTTTTAGGATGGACACAGAGTGCCAACCAATTTTATTTTACTGCGGCCGTTTCGTTGATATTGGGTATTTATGCCTTTACCATGCCCAATGTACCATTGGCAAAATCAGAAAACAAATCGTTAATAGAACGTTTAGGATTGGATGCTTTTGCTTTGTTTAAAGATAGTAAAATGGCCATTTTCTTTATTTTCTCAATGTTATTAGGCATTGTTTTACAAATATCAAATGCTTGGGCATCAGAATTTATGAGAAGTTTTACCAATAATTTTCCCGATTCATTTGCCGTACAACACTCCAATCTTTTAATCTCACTTTCACAAATTTCTGAAACCGTATTTATCTTGACCATTCCGTTCTTTTTAAAACGATTCGGAATTAAAATTGTAATGCTCATGAGCATGTTGGCATGGTTTTTACGTTTTGCCTTGTTCGGTATCGGAAGCCCGGAAGGCATCGGGTTGGGATATCTAGTTTTATCGATGATTGTTTACGGAATGGCATTTGATTTCTTTAATATTTCGGGTTCCTTATTTGTTGAAATAGAAACCGATAATAAATTTAGAAGTAGCGCACAAGGGTTATTTATGTTGCTTACCAATGGCTTAGGAGCCTTAATTGGCAGTTATACCAGCGGATTGATTGTTAACCATTTTACTACCGAAACGGCTAGAGATTGGACCAGTATTTGGTTGATATTTGCCGTTTATGCCTTAATATTGGCAGTGGTTTTTTCAATCTTATTCAAGTATAAACACAATCCTGAGGCTATTAAGAAAGTGCAACATTAATTAAAATTTTTACTGTACCATTAATTTAATTGTCGTTAAACTATGAATAGATTAATAACACTTTTTTTTTGTTTGATTTCATCGCTAATATCTTCACAAAAAATTGATTTAAATTCAGAATCTTCCCAATTATTAAAAAAAGGAGTTGAGTATTATAAAATACTAAAAGTCAATGAATTAACATTGAAGCATGTTAATAAAGAAACTGATTTTGTATTTAGTTATATAAATGACAACCAAATAATCTCAATTGTTTTTTCAAAGAATCAAAAAAGTGATAAAATTCTAACATCTATCATATATTCAGATTCCTTAACAGTCACACAAAAGCAAGATTATGCTAGAAATGCATCAGAAAAAGAAAAATTATTTATAAAAATATATCATAATATATATAGTTCAAGCAAGTATTTTTCCCTTCCTAATGAATTTTGGGTAATTATCGAAAGAAAGAATAACTTATTTTATGCTTATATGACCCCAAGACAGAATAATACTGAAAAAATTATTTTAGGATATGATTTTTTATTCACATATAAATTGAACGGAAAGTTTAAAGATTTTAAATATCTTCATAACAACCCGATTCTCTTATCTCTTAATAATCCTGTTGATTCTAATGTTTCTCTGCACACACATTCGAATAGAAATTCTGATTTTATTTCAGTTTTGGATATTGCAGTCATTCTTATTTCCAAAGACAGACTTGAATGGAACAAACATTTTGTGGTTTCCAAAAAATTTGTTTCAATTTTCGATGTGAAAAACACAACGTTAAGTATAGAATTCAGAAAAGAATACGAGCAGCGAACAGGAAAAAAATTAAAAATATAAGACATCGCATCCGGCTTGAACTACATGAAAAGAAAAAAAGCATATTTTGCCATCAGTTATGCCAACAGAAAACTTTTTGACAAGGAGGTTCAAGGGTTATTAGGGTTATTTAATAAAAACAACATCGAATTACTGGTATTTGTAGACCGGTATCATTTTAAGGAAAATCAAGAAAAGGAAATGATGACAACGGCTTTTGCAGCTATTGACAATGCCGATTTGCTCATTGCCGAATTAACTACCAAATCAATTGGCGTGGGCATCGAAATCGGATATGCCGCCGCAAAGAAAAAACCCGTTTTTTACATCCGAAAAAAAGGTGCTGACTACTCAACTACGGCTTCCGGAT
>DRQI01000539.1 GCA_011330545.1 Flavobacteriia bacterium | reverse complement strand
GTATCATGAGAGTTTGGAAATTATCCAATAATAAATGGCAAGTAATAGCAGGAAGTAGCATTCAATTTTGAACAGAATAGCATGGATATAAAATTAAATATTTTGGCAATTAATGGGAGTGCGAGCCAAAACAGTTCAAACCTTTCTATCCTTAAAGCAATAGCAGAATTAGGGAAAAAAGAATTTGCGCTTACAATTTTAGATGACTTATCTGAATTGCCACATTTCAAAACCGAATTGACCGATAAAAACGTGCCGAAAAAAGTAATAGAATTTCGAAATCAAATAGAAAACGCAGACGGAATAATAGTTTGTACTCCGGAATATGTTTTTAGTATTCCGAGCAGGCTTAAAAATGCTATAGAATGGTGTGTCTCTACAACAGTATTTTCTGATAAGGCGACGGGATTAATAACCGCTTCAGCAAGTGGTGAAAAAGGCCACGAAGAACTAAAATTAATCATGGAAACCATACAAGCAAAATTTACCCGCGAAACAACCCTTCTAATTCAAGGAGTAAAAGGAAAAATAAATAAAGAAGGTAAAATACGTGATGAAAAAACAGGACTTCAAATAAAAAAATTCACCCAATCATTTAAAGATTTAATAGTAAATATGCAAGCAACATCATAGTAAATAAAAGTAGTGAAGAAAAAGGTATAATAATTATATTTGGCTAAGTACAAGATTGAGTGGCTATCTTTGTTTGTGATGTTTCTAATACAATACTAACAAAATGTAATGTACAAGCCTTCAAATTAAAAAATGATAATTGAATACAAAACCATAGAATTATTTGGAAAAATGCTTTTTGAAAAGGTAATTTTAATTCCTCCTTTCAAAAAACCAAATCCAATGCCAAATGAAGCCTGTTTCTTGTACATTATAGAAGGAGAGTATAATTCTATTTCAGAAAAAGAACAATTAAGAATAAAGTCAGAAGAATCTGTTTTAATGAAATGTGGCAATTACCTTTCTCAAATGTTCGCTTCTAAATCAAAAAAATATCAGGCAGTAGCCGTTCATTTTTACCCTGAAATACTTAAAAAAGTTTATGATAATAAAGTACCCGAGTTTTTAAAAATACAAAAAGAAAACGCCGATACTGTTAGTATGCAAAAAATTAATAGTGAGTTGTTAATCAATAAATATATTGAGGGTATCCTCTTCTATTTTGAAAACCCATCGCTTATTAATGAAGAAATTCTAATTCTTAAATTGAAAGAAATCATCTTATTGTTAAATCACACCAAAAATGCACCGGCCATACATACCATTTTGTCAAATCTGTTTAACCCTACAACATATACTTTTAGAGAAATTATAAATTCGCATATTTATTCAAATCTCACACTCACAGAACTTTCTGAACTAACCAATATGAGTTTATCTACTTTTAAAAGAGAGTTTAAAAAAGTGTATAAAAGCCCACCGGCCGCTTATATTAAAAATAAGAAATTAAACAAATCAAAAGAACTTTTATCCTTACCCAATAACTTACGAATGTCTGATATAGCCTTTGAGTGCGGATTTAATGACGTAACGCATTTTTCTAAATCTTTCAAACAAAAATACGGCATAGCACCTTCGGCATACAAAAAGGCCCAATTGAACAAATTATTGAACTGATTCGACTGGTTTAATTTCTAGCTTACCCACATCTTTGCATTGTTAATAATCATTAAGATTTTAAAATATATGAATATGAGAAATTTAGTATACCTAATAATAGGAGTGTTATTTTTTTATTCTTGCGCTAACAATAACAATTCAAAACAATTAAAAAAACAAACCATGAACACACAAAAAACAGTAACAGAAAAAGATAAAATTTATGCAACGGCATTAATCTATATTAAAGAAGGGCAACAAAGTAAATTTGAAGAATACCGGGCAAAAGCCGGAGCTATTCTCGAACGCCATAATGCCAGAATTGAAAAAATCATCAAGCCTACAATGTTAGCACAGGGCGATATGCCATTGCCTGATGAAATTCATTTTGTAGTTTTTGACGGTAAAGAAAGTATGGATGCGGTTAATAATGACAGTGATTATAAAAATATTATAGAAAACCTACGTACGCCATCGGTTGAAAAATTGATAGTCATTCTTTCTAAACTCTCAGATTTTGAATTTACCAGAGAAATAGGCGATAAATCTAAAGCTTATGGTGTCGCTTTATTGAACTATAATGAAGGTGAAAAATATGAAAAGTTATTTGAAGATTACCACAGCCAAGTATGTGAAATCATGCCCGAATTCGGAACTCATTTTGAACGCTTTTTAATTCCTACCGGTATAAAAGGCGATTTCAAGCAACCCGATGAAATTCACCGTTTTTATTTTGACTCTATGGAAGGGTTGCAACAGATGGGTAGTGACCCGAGAATGCTTAAGCTGTTTCCGTTAAGAGATAAATCATTGAGTAATTTAAATTTTATTATTGGAGAGGCTTTATAGATAACAATCGAGGTGCGGGAGGCATTAATTACTCGTACCTTGCTTTTAAATAACAAACATCTTTACACAGGCATGAAATATTTTAGCCAAAAAACGATAAATTTTTTAAGAGAACTTCCCAAAAATAATAATAAAGAGTGGTTTAACTCAAACAAAGAAGTATACAAAAAAGAGGTAGAAATACCATTTAAGAAATTTATTTCAGATTTGATAATTGAACTTCAAGCATCTATTCCTGAACTTTCGGTAGAGGCAAAAGAATGTATTTTTAGAATCTACAGAGATACCAGGTTTAGTAAAGATAAAACACCCTATAAAAATCATATATCGGCAATGATTAGTAAAGGTGGGCGTAAAGATAAAACTACCCCCGGGGCATATATTCAAATTTCGGGGGAAGATATAAGGCTTTACAGTGGTTGCTTTGAATTGACCCCAAAGCAACGAGAACAAATTAGAAAAGCCATTTTCAAAAATTCAGATGCTTTTGACGAAATAATCAAAAATCAAAAATTTGTGGAAACATTTGGCAAAGTTAGCGGTGAAAAATATAAAAAAATACCCCCTCCCTACCTAGGCCACGCCGAAGCCCAACCCCTATTGTTGAATAAATCGTTTTACTTCTATAAAAAATATGCGCCTGAATTGATATTGAGTTCTGACTTGATAAAAAAAATCATCAATGATTATAAGCAAGCTATTCCGTTAAACACGTTTTTGAGAATGGCTTTAAAATAGTAGTTCAGAGATAGCCCTATTGCTCTATAAGCTATAATAAAGCCATGCCTAAGCTGTAATTATTTTTGTGTTTTTAGTATCTTGCAGGCATAAGGGATATAAACGCAAGGTGTTTATATAATTGTTGCCATTAATTAGATGAACAGAAATCAAATCAAGAAAGAGTTTCAAGAAAATTTTCGAGAATTAAGGAAAATCTTGAATGCGTGGGAATTAATTCCTGGTTCACCACCTGATGAATTTGACTCAATAAATCATCAGATTTTAAGTCATTTATATAAAGAGGCTGATTTTGACAAAGTTTCTCGTGTTTTAGATAGCGAATTAACAGTGAATTATGGGTTGTCTACTGATTTGAAAGATGCAGAAAAAATTGCAACTGAAATTATGGAATGGTGGAATTTTAAAATCTCGAACAGAATTATATGATTTCGGATATTATAGAAATAGAAGCAAAACTCACTCTTTATTCGACTGAAAGCGGAGGAAGACAAACAGGAATAAAAACTGGATATCGACCAAACCACGTTTTTGAATATAAAAAAAACTCAACTGACTTTATAACGACTTATATTGGACAAATTGACTTTGAAAAGGAATTAATTTTACCAAGTGAAACGGAAATAGTAAAAGTTCGATTTTTGAAACATCAAAATATAAGTGAATTGGTTGAAAAAGGAAGAGTTTGGTGGATTCACGAAGGACAAAGAAAAATTGGAGAAGCAGAAATTTTAGGAATAATATCGGAATAAAAACTAATGGCAACATCGGTAATCGTTGCACAAGGCTCTAAAAACACGAATATCAAAGCAAAAACGCTATTTTAAGGACTTTTAGTTTTAAACAATTTATGGTTTTATCAAAAACGTAAAGGCTTTAAAAATGCTATTTGGAGCCTGATCGTGGTTTTTAGCGATAAAAATAAATAATGCATAGCTTTAGCATCACTTTTTACGGTTTTTAGAATAAATTTTAGGTTAAAAAACCACCCCGAGATGCGCTTTTGGCGCGTCCCACCCCTCCTTAGAAAAGGAGGGGAGTTAACACGTATAGGTTTAAACAGTATAAAATAATATTTGAAGCCGGCTGGTAAACTCCTTCCCCAAAGAGGGAAGGTGGCCACGCCGAAGGCGTAGACGGAAGGGTAAGATTTTAATTCAATAAAGCCATACCTAACCTGTAATTATTTTTGTGTTTTTAGTACCTTGCAGGCATAAGGGATATAAACGCAATGTGTTTATATAATTGTTAGGCACAATTAGAAAAAAAGAAATTATGTATAAAATAAAAAGTGTCGTCATTAAAGGATTTTGGGGTGAACATAGTATTTCAACCGAATTCAACTTAGATGTGACAATCTTTATTGGTAGAAATGGTACAGGAAAAACAACTTTCATTAATTTGTTACAAGCTGTCATAACTGTAGATTTAGAAATGTTATACAGTTTACAATTTGACACTATTGAATTGATTTTAATTAATGGTAAAAGAACCAGAAAAATTCTTGTTAGTAAAATCTCTAAAGACCTTGAATATCGTTCTTTAGAATATAAAATTGGCTCTAACAAG
>DRQI01000538.1 GCA_011330545.1 Flavobacteriia bacterium | reverse complement strand
GGTAGTATGTTACTTTCAATGGTGCTAAAGATTTGGTATTTGCTAGGATTTCAACCCTCTGAAAATTGAAATTAAGCCAAAGATAAATAGCATGGTGATAATCGCCCAAGTGAAAACATGTGCTCTCAAAGTAAGAATATTTGGGTCTCCAAATTTAACAGGCTCTTTTTTATTTAATTTATAATTAAGTATCAAAATTCCTATGATAATAATTAGTATACCTGATAGCAAAGGATTGGCGTCTATTACATTAATTATTCTTTTTTTCGCTTTTTTTAGAGTTGAGTAAAATTCAATTCTTTTAGTTTTTCCATTAAAAATTTTTCAGAAACATTATCATTGAAATTTGAATAATTTTCTAAAACAATAACAAATCCGGCCTGCTTTTTACTTATCAAAATATAGTTGAAATTTTTGTCAAATTTTTTAAATATTGGCATGTCTGAAGTTACTTTATAAACTTTGACGGCATACTCATCACTGTTAAATGAACTCAACTCTACATTTGAATTAAAATTTTCAAGAAATGATGATGAAATCCCTACATCGGTATCGAAAACAGAAATTATAAAATTATTCCTTTGTAAAGGCTTATCTTTAAATTTGATTTCAACACTGCTAAGCTTAACATAAATTCCACCTTTTGACTGTCTGAAACTATTATCTATTAAAGAACTATTCTCTTTAATCTTCGATTTTACTTTAATGTTTTTATCATTAAATTTTAACCGAATGGATTTGCATCCGAGGGCTACTAGTAGAACAATTAAAAATAATAGTATTTTTTTCATAATCAATGTTACCTGTTTTTAGGCCACTTTAAAGATACTGCTTTTTCATTCCATTAAATTTTTAGAAAGTAATGGGCTGCTGAAAAATCAACCAAGGCCTTTTTTGTTACTTTTTAGATAAGCAAAAGTAGAGAATGAAAAAATAAAGCAAAATATCTTTACTTCTGAAACTGATAAGTTATAAACGGATAGACTAACATGTTCTTGGTAAAGTCAATAACAAATTTCACCAACTGACTTTCACTAAAAAATTAGGCGTAAACCCCAACCCGAATTTATCGATAATCCGTACCGGGTCATTCGGGGCATTATTGCCAATATACTCTTTGCTAATTTGATTTTTTTGGTTGTATAGATTTCGTATTGAAAGCCCCAAAGTCATTTTTGAAAGTTGTTTTCGGCTGAGCCAAAATTGATAGGTTGCCGAAATATCCAACCGATGGTAAACGGCTAGGTTTTCGGTATTAATCCCCACAAATTGTATCTTATCATCTTGTACAATTGATTTTGTAAAAGGTTTTCCGCTGCGTAAGTGAAACGCAATGGCCGCTTGAAAACCATTATTCTTATAAGCGCTTGAAACAGATACATTGTGTTTGATGGCATTGTTGGCAACAAAAAACAAGTTGTTATTTAATGCTTTAAACTTATTTTTTGCCGAAGTGTATGAATAACTTATCCAATGATTAAAGGGGCCTATTTTCTTGTTTATAAAAAAGTCAAATCCGTAAATGGCTTGTTCGCCAATATTAAAATTGGGGTTATCAGGATTTAAAAAACCGAGAGACAATGCCGTAATACCGTCTATTTTTTTAAAATAAAAATCGGTATCTATTTGCCAATTGTCTTTTTTAAAGTTGAAGCCACTTGAAATTTGGTTGCTTGTAATTATCGGGAAAGTGTTGGCATCGGCCAAACGCCATAGTTCATTTTCTAATGACAGGTTACTCAATACGGTTTCATCAATTTTATGAATGGCCTGATTTTTAGTTTCATATGTAATTTGTGCTGTTAGGTTGGGATGTAGGGTTTTATTAAAAATAATTCTAGGTGCCAATTTTAGAATGCTGAGTTCAGGATAGTAATTAATTCGCAAACCGGCACTGAACCTAAAATTTTTAGGTTTCGTAAGGCTATAGTTGCTAAATATGGCATGGGTACCCAGCCTATTTTGTTCGCTGTCTAAAATGATATTAATACTTGCATCGTTTAAAAAGGCATAACTCACATCTTTAAAAGTGTATTGATATCCTATATCAATTGTTGATTGTTGGCCTTTGAATGAAAATTCGGTATTCAAATTAGTATCATAAATGGCATTTTTTTTATTTAAATTAGAGATAAGCACATCGTTGTCAGTAACAATAAAATTGTAGTTTAGCTTGTATTTTGAGAAACTGAAGTCGGTATGTTGTTGTATTGTCTTGCTCCAATTTTTTGACCATCCAATGCTGTAACCTTTATTTTCAATGGTTAAAAGGTCGTTAGAATTTTGAAAGTCAAGTACTGGCTTTTGCCGGTAATTCAGTTGGTTATTGATGGTGAGAAAACTAATATAAAAGGCATCGGTACGGGTGGGCTTATAATTAATTTTTAGGGCATAATCGTAAAAGTAAAATTGCTCAATAGTTCCTTGATTGTTGGTAAGGGTACTATTTTGAAATACTTTTTCGGCAATATTTGATAAGGTAAAAGATTCGTAAATTTCTTTATAAGACCTACGTGCTGAAGCTATAATACTCAATTTGTCTTTACGGATTGGAAACTCAGCTATAGCACTGGCATTGATACCGTTAATACCGATAGAAAAGGATGGTTTTGAAGCTATTTTGTTACTGGTTTGGAGGTCTATTACACTCGAAACACGTTCGTCATATTTAGGATGTGTACCTTGGTTATAAAAAGATACTTT
>DRQI01000537.1 GCA_011330545.1 Flavobacteriia bacterium | reverse complement strand
GCCTGCTAAAATTAAATTTGGTACTGATTCTGTCATTCCATAAATGTATTTGTCCGGAATCTTTACCGAACAAATTAGGTTGTTTTAAAAATTCTAACACCAGTGTTACGGGTTCAAAAGAAGGTTCGTCTGTAACGGCTTCTTTGAGATACACCATTACGAAAGTGCCTCCCGGCTGCACACCTGCTTTGTGTTCTAAACCGGGATTTTTTTTAACAAATTCTGACAGTTGAATACGGCGTAAAATGCTCAACTTTCTTTTTTCTATTTCTTCTAATAGTATTTTCAGTTTTACTCCTGAACAACAGACTGTAGACAATTGTGTAATTAATAAACTCATGATATTTTTTAAGTTATCATTGAGTTTTGTATTCTTTGAATTAACTTTTACTTTTAATTGTTTTACCAATTGGCAAACACTTTTCAACGTTGTATCGTACAAAGCTATCGCGGGTTTGTCTAACGTTGCTATTGTTTCGGGTATCTTTTCTGTCAATATATAAGAGTCAACAATTAAATCTATTGATTTATAGATGGTAAAATCTCTAATTTCTGCATTTGCATTCCAATCTCCGGTAGACACTTCCTGTGCTATTTTTTCTTTCGCGGCATTTTTTATATCGTTGATAGAACCATTTTTATTTTCGATAATAGCTTCTTTAATATATTTGCCTACGGTATGGTCTTCAAGGGTTAAATTCTCTTCTACTACATTAGGGCGGCCATAGGAATTCATTGATTTTTCGAGAGCCAACTCTATGGTATCAATATTGCCAAGTACACTAAAAGTGCGTGGTATTTTTTTTCCGGTATATTCAACATCTTTATTATTTTTTTCAACCGCATCTGTCCTAAAAGCCGAAAAAAATCCGGATACTTCTTTCAATACGCATTCTTGTTCCCTTGTCCATGCTTTTAACAATACTGATAAATCTTCAAATTCACAGTTATAATCATTCGGATTGATATTTTCTGTCGAGGCATTTATAGAAAGTACCTTTACATCAAAATTGAGTGCCTTTTGATGCTTGATATTGAGTATTTGTTTTAATGCATCTCTATAATGTTGTCCTTGATGCCCTTCAATTCTATAAAAAGTAGTGGTATCTAAATTATAGTCTAAAGGTTGCTGTACCGATTGAGAATTTGACAGGTTACCAGAATGGTAACTGAGATTGTACTGTTGGCGGTAATTTTTAAATTTCTCGTAGCTCCAATGATTTATCAAATCGCCATCGACATTATAATAAAACGGAATTGCTTTTTGTGATAAATTGGTATGTGCTTGGGAGGGTGTTATTTTAATCATCGCCCCCTTATTTTCATTTAAATATCTAACTGCTAATTCTTTAGCTCTTACTAACAAGCTCAACACTTCTTGATAGTTATCATCTTCATGCCCTATGATTGGCGATTTATAAAAACGGTGCCTCAATGATGCAAAAGGTGCCGACTCTACCAATTTACCCAATAACAAATGTTTGGGAAAAGAGCCGATATCAGGACAGCATTCTACATTGATGTGTAACAATAAGCCTTTGATATCATTATAAGTATCAATGAGGTCTTTTAAAACATCATATCGATACTGAAAATCTGATGGTATTGAAGTACTCGTAAAGTTAAACAGGTTTTCGATTTCAAATGATAGAGAGGGTTTATTAAACTTAGAGAATATTACCTCAAAACCTAATTTCAAATCAGACAAGGTACTATTTAGCTTAATAGCGTTGTGATAGTTTTGTTTAACAGCCTGTAAGGTTTTCGTATTTGATGAACCAAAAATAATCCGTTTTGCCTTGACTTCGGGCAAAGCTAAATACATTTCGTACCAATTGTGCGCATCATAAATTGTATCTAAACCGGCAATATATTTTGCATTTTCTGTAGAAACCAATAACACTTTTAACTTTGCTACTTGCTCAATACCTTGATTATCGCAAGTAATGGCGGTACATAACTCGCTCTCTTTAGAATAATTTTCGAGGTAGAGTAATACTACTTTATCTTCTAAAGTACTCAAGGTATCTAATGTTTTAAAAGAAGTGTCGCCTGAAATTTCTTCTGTGGTTTGTAACTCCCAAAGTTCTATCTGGGTTTCACCAATATAAAAGAATGGTTTGTATTTTATATGCTCATTAGAATATGCTCTGTAATGTGTATAGGTTTTTGATGTTAAATCAATAGATTTTAAAATATTGCTTATGGTTTCTGATGCTGTAAGAATAGGGTTTTGCAAGGTCAATAAATCTCCGTCGGTGGTAACACCATAGCCTTGGGTAATCGTAATGGTTTTGTTAGGGGCATTATAAGTAACTTTAAAACCGCATACGATACCAACACCGCTTAACCCTACTCTCGATAGATGGCCTTGGTCTTCAAAATAATCTAAAAATTCATTTAATTGATCTTCGGTCAATACTTGATTGGTATTGAATTTTCGATATTGGGTGGTTATTTCGTTTAACTTAGTACTCATAATTTTATTTTTTAAAGTGTTCCTAAATTGGTCTGTCCTAAGATGATGCGCCCTTCTAAATTATCGCTTTCATCATCACAATCTAATAGTCTTCCTGTGGGGTATATGGTATTTAATTTTGACATGGCAGCCATCAATGCTTTGAGTGCTGCTGTGGGTTGTGCTTGTTCTAATGTGGTTTTTGCCAACAAATAGTCTTTATAGGCATTTTCAAAGCACAATAAATCGTTTTCATCGTCTGGCACTTCACCCCTTTTGGCTCCTACCCAACAAATTCTCGGGAGTATATGGGATGGTAATTCTTCTTTGATAACTTGCTCCATAAAGTTTCTGAAATCGTGATTTGAAAATCGATAAGTATATCCGGGCAATACAATGCTTACTCTATATGAATATGGATCTATAGGGTTACAACTTTCGCAGTTATCGGTACAAATGGGCATAAACATATCTGAGGGCACTATTGCTTCTTGGATTACATCGGGCCTCAACAAAATATGCTCTACCAAAAACATTCCTTCTTTAGTAAATTCAAATTTTAGAAATGTAATGATATCGATTAATACTGTTTTTAATTGAGATGTGGTATTGTAGAACTTTCTATGTTTAGCTACTACATAATTGGTACTTGTTTTTGATATTTTTTGATTTATAATTGTAAAAGAATATTTCCCGGTGTCTGAAACCCGTATCAAAATAGTATCGATAATGGTATCTGAAACCACACTTTCTTGGAAGGCCTTTATGACAGTTTCTTTTTGAATCTGTACTACTTGAGAAACAGCAAAGTTGAGTGCCTCTGCCGCATTTCGTTGTGTATTATAATCGGTAATAGACGAAAGAATTACTTGTCCCGAGCCATTTCTTATCCTCCATTTGTAAATGGTTTCATTGGCCGGATTGAGTTGGGTATAAATTTCTATGTATGGTGGTGATGTAAGGTGCCTTCTGTTATAATTTTTTACACCCATCAGCCTTGCTACCCGTTTTTGAAAGCCTGAGATATTATCGGTATCCCAAAGTTGGCCGGGAGCTTGGTTGTAGTAATTAAAACCACAACCCCGCTCTGAACTAATGGCTTTATAATCTTTTAAAAAGGCTTCTTTATTTGCCAGTATCACTTCGTTGGCTTCTGAACCATAAAGTATATTCATCAAAAATGAATAATCACCAAATTTTTCAGCAAACCGGGCAAGAAGGTGGTCTAAAATTTTATTTCTTCTCTCAATATTATTATCTAATTGCCTGAATAACTTTTCTGTGAGTAAATCGTCATCCGTTACGGGATAATCTGTCACCAATTCTTCGAACCCTTTGATATCTTGAATGGCCTGGGTAACATAGGTTTTGGTGGCGGTACCATTGATGGATAATAATTCTTTTACGATGGATAGATGTTTAAAATAACCGGCTAAAATTTTATCAAAAAAGAGCAGGTATCCTTTGAGTTGTTTGGCTTGCGATTTTCTTTGGGTAGTTGCCAACGCCGTTAACCCTTCTTGGCCGATACCATATGTATCAGGGAAATCATTTTGAATAGTGGTATAGGCATCAGGACTGGCATAACGTCCTTTGGGGAGTGCCAATTCTTTATCATATTTTGCGATTTCTTGTTGAACTAACGCTTCTTTTTCTAGTGCTTCTAAATAAACCGCTACTTGTGTTTTATTGAGGTTGAGCGGTAATACGCCTTTATAATAACTAAAGGCACTTTTGTCACATAAAATTGGTTTTTTATTTTCATCGATGCAAATTACCCAGTCGTTTTCCAATTCGCGCGATGTGTCACAATGGCCAATTGAGATATCTTTTATCATTACTACCCCTTCAATTTCCATGATAACTTTAATGATATCTGAAAGGCGGACTTCTTTTCGCAATTCGGCTGCTTTTAGCTCTTGGGTATCAATAAATCCGTTCTTTAACAAAGGCCCGTCAAAAATTTGGTCGGGAGTATATCCTTTTTCGAGCATTTCTTTAATAGAATAAAAGCGTAAAGAAGGTGAAAAATACGTGTTCAATGCGAGTTTGACTTTTGCGTGTACTAACTCTTCGTCTGCCTCTTTCCCTACTTCTATATTGGCACATACCGAAATAGCCTGAGTATCTATTTCATTAATATGTATCAAGTCTTCGCAAAGGTTTCTGTTCTTGTGATACGTTGATCGTATAACTGCTTTGATGTGTTCTTTTTTTACTTCTTTTTCTTCATCGCTTAGCGTATCTTCAAATTCATCAAAATCGACTAATAAATTATAGAGGCCGTTTAGCACAAATGGTTTGATAAAATCTTCATGGCCGGCATTGAGCATTTCAATATCATAAGAGAGTTTATCATCCTTACAATCGGCATATACCGTTTTTTCAAATTTTAGCAACCAACAATTCTTTACACCTTCTATATCTATAAATAATTTTCTGTAATCTAATTCGGTTACGGCTTTGGTAGGAAATACTTCTGAGGCTTTATAAAACTGGCCGGCAATGGCATTAACATCATCTTTTGAGCTCAATAAATCTTCAATGGGCAAATTGATACGCATTCCTAAATCTGTAATGGCATAGCACAACATTTCTAAGATGGTAATACCGGGGTCATGTGAATTGAAATCTGTCCATAGGCTTCCGCCCAATTGCTCAATATAGGCTATTCCTTTTTTTCGTAAATAGAAAAAGTCTAAGTCGTCATTAGTGGCAACCTTTTTGGGAATTTTTATATGTTCTGTTATACTTGGCATTGTGATGGTTCTTGAGGTGTTTCTGTACAGCTTTGTGATACGATGCTAACGGTATGTGATTTTGCCGACACCAAAATCGATTTCGGATTTGAAGGCACTACACTATAATTACTCGGAGCTTCATTTTCTTTAATCAATTGAATATTTTGCAGGTAATCTACATACTCGAGTTTTTCGAGATAATCTATTAAAATACTTCTGTGCAGGGTTATACCAAATGTAATTTCTTTGGTATCGTCAAAAGCCCATGGGGATAGAAATTTGATAATATCTTCTTCTATTTTTTTGAGGTAAAAACGCTCGTCATATCCTTGGCGGAATTTTACTTCGAGCGCAACTTTTACTTCTTCATATACCGGATTGATAACTACTGCCGACACCAACTTTGTATTTAACGAATTGATAAAACTTTTTACTTTATTAAGCAAGGCCGTGCTTACCCTAGGTTGAAAAATATCGAACACATTTTTGTGCACGGTATCCGGAATGAGTATGAGCGTTACGTGGCCTGCAGCGATAAAATTTGAATTTGCTGTATGGTTAAGGCATTTCACTCTATAAATTTCAGGAAATTGTTGCAGTACCAGATGTTCATAATCCCAAAGGGTAATAGCTCTGTTTTTATGCCGTAAACGTTCACTTATCCGCCTGTAAAAAGCAACATCTGATTCTTCGGCAAGGCCGTTAAACGAGTTATAGGGCTGTATAACCGATTTGATTTGAGGAATTCTGGTTATCAATTTTGCAATGGTACCTGCCGGCAATCCGTTTTCTAAATGTGATAATTCATTTTCATTATTCTCAAAAGTACACCTAACCGCTTGGGCATGTATATCGATAACTTTACAAACGGCATCATATTTTTTATGCATACGTGCCCTCAACCAAATATAATTCTCAGGCAATACGGTATTGGCAGCAGTTGCTTCTCGCGGAATACTAAATTTTAAAATCCCTGAACTCAGAAAGTTATCGATAGTATTGGCGATGATGTGTTCTGTTAAATTTTTCCATTTATTACTGCATAAAATCGACCAATCAATCTTTTCATTTGTATTGAAAGTTGGCACTAACGGATTCTCACTGCCTTCTAATACTTGAATAAGCAAGGCTACAGATTGCAGTGTTTCAGCATTTTCAAGAGCTATATACAACTCACCGCCATCGCAATATTTAGGAACGAGATGGTTATTAATTACATTGGTATCATACTTGTCTTTTATTCCTTTTTCTTGCAGGGTTACTTTTAGGTAATTGTGTTCTTCGGCTTGCCCAAACGGATGGATATGAAATAGTTGTATTCTATTTTCTCGATAGGCCTCTAAGGTATTTGTACTGTGTAATGGCGATGTATCACTTATCGGAAGTATTTGTGTGTTGACCTCTCTGGCCTCTGATGCCGTATAATCAATGGTTATCGCTTCAATTAAGGGAGTATAGGGTTCATTAGGAATCAATATGCTATCTGAATCATTGGAACCAATGAGTGCCAAGGCATAAATACGAGGAAACAATTCGTGTAAAAATGTAGTTTGTAATGATAATTTTATGGGGCCGGTTTTGTCAATTTCAAAGATACTTCCCGAATTATTAATCTCAATAATACCTTCAAAGCCCATCGGCTCATTGCTAGTTGCATCTATTTTTTTTGTCAACAAGATTTGCTCACCAACAGACTCCCAATTTTCTTTGTGCAACAGTAATTTTTCTGCAGTAAAATATTCTTCGCTTGTAACAATTCTCTCACTGTCATTTGTTGAGCCATCTTTGATAGCCATTATATATGTTCCATTTACGATAGCTGTTCTGTGTTCTTTTAAGTATGCTTTATACCATTCGTTAAAATCATCAGGGGCATTTTGCCATGTCAAGGCAATGGAACAATGCTCCCATCCTTTGGAAAACATTTCGGGATAATCTATATAAAAATTAGAACGTTTTAGGGGTTGGGTTGTAAACGGAAAAAATGGTTTCTTTATGCTTATTTTACCATGGTCATTTTCTATAAGCAACGATTTTGCGCCACGAACGTCTACTTTTACCGTAATTAAACTAATTGTTCTATTGATAAGTGTTTTGTAAAAGTTATATCCTAAGGGATTTTCTCCTTCTTTCGTAGTGTCAATTAAAAACTTAACCAGCGGAAATGTTGTATCGTATTTTTCTAATAATTTCTCTTTATTGTAGCTTACCAGTGCTTCTTGCTCTCTATCAATTTGAAAAGCCAATTTTAATTGATTATTATCGGGTATTGAAGTTACCATCTCTGTAATGGCATCATTGGTAATTTTAAGGGGTAACGGGCCTATAAATGCCTCTTTTCCACTTCCGTAAATGGATATCACTTCAGGCAAATCGTTAATTTTTGTAGCAAAATCGATAAGGTTTGTTTTATCTTCACTTAAGGCTACAGTATGAAAATGAATATGTACCTCTATGGTTCTGAGGCCTTCTTGTAATTGTAATATAGGCGAAGCGATGGCAAAACCGACAGAAGCAGTTGGCAACTCTGCATATTTTTTTTCATTAGAAGTATAGGCAAATGGCAGCCAATAGGGTTCTTCTTCGGGCAAAGGCTCTTCTAAGCCATCGCGGGTATTTGATACGTTGCTGGCTTTAAACTCAGTAAGCTTAGGGTCATTGTAAATACTTTTAAAAGTAGCTACTGATGTTTTGTTTACAATGAGTTCTTCGTCTGTTTTGTAGATTAGTTGTTTCCCTTCTTTATCTTTATTGGCATTGAGCGCGGTTTGGCCAGTTATTTGTTGTGTTGTACTTTTTTTTGCCAATTCAAAAATAGCATGGACTTGATCTGGTGTGGGGCTTAAATTTTGTACCTGCAGTATTTCTTTATAATAGAAATCTAAATGCCTCTTTGTTAGTTTATTAAATCTCTTTTTTGAAAGTTCCAACAGTTGTAAAAAGCATACGAAAAGAGTTAAATGCGGGGTGAGTTTGCCTTCACTTTCAAATTGTGATAAAATTTCTGATATAGCTGCCTTGGCATCTTTATAATCGCTACTGCCACGAAACGGAATGGTTGTTTCGGTAAAATTAAAGCAATTAAAAAAGTCTTGCCAATCGGATGTAGGGGTATCACTATCTAACACCTCAAAATAATTGACATGTTTGGCAAAATTATAGGTAAATAATATCCAATCTTCTACATTAAAATCATTCAATTCAAAATTATCCGGATTCAATGCTTCTATAAAACGTTGGGCATGCCCGATACCGCTTCTCTGTAACACTTTATCTATTTCTTTGCAATTACTCATCAGTTTAATGGTTTCATCCTATGTTTTAATGTCTGTTCCTTCTTCTTTGTAAAATGGAAATACCACATTCATTCTTGAATTGGTTGCCCTTACGACATATTCAATTTCTATGGCTAATTTTCCTTCTAACGGGTTAGTTTCTGAAATATCTATTTTCAACACATCAATTCTGGGTTCGTGGTAAAGAATGGCTGTTTTAATCAATTCTACCACATAGGTTATTAATGTTCTGTTAAGGTTTTCAAAAAGGAGTTCTTCTAAATTACAACCATAATTAGGCAGCATTACCCTTTCTCCTAACCGGGTATGGAGTAATATTTGAAGGCTACTTTTTATATCGTCTTCATCGGCAATCATTTTCGTTGCCTTTTGCGCTTTTATAAATTCGGGAGGAAAACTCCACCCTACTCCTAAAAATGATTTTTTATTTTCCATTTTATCCTAGTAATACTGTGGGTTCTCCAGCTACAATGGTTCCGCCATGTGATGTTGAATCACCCATTCTGGCAGCGGGCATTCCGCCAATGAAAACGGTACCTGAGCCCGCGATGATTGTATCCGGTGGGCCAACACAGGTTGCCATATCACCTACTTTGGCTGCGGGAATACCTCCGATAAGTACCGTGGGTTCTCCGGCAGGTAAAATAGGCCCGCCCACATGAGGTACGGTTCCGGTAACCATTGGGCACACGTGCATGTCTGTTATTCTTGCTGCGGGCATTCCCATTTCTCTTTTTAATTTATTTGTACCAGTGACCCTTTTAGTTTTGCCACGGCACTCGTTGATATTTCTGCCCCGGCCGAGCCTTCTGCTTTGAATTCGGCATTGGCGGTAATTGACACATTGGTACCTTCAATACTGACGTCGCCTGAGGCGTTTAATTCAATATTACCGGCACTTTCTAAACTGATACCATCACTATTGATGGTTATTATATTTGAATTATCGTCTTCTATTACAATGGTTCCGGCATCTTCATCAAGCGTAATGTGTTTGCCTGCCGGTGTAGAGATTTCGAGCGATTTTTTGTCGTCATCGAACAAGATTTTCATTTCACTTCGGGTTACAAATCCTTTTTCGTGGTTATCATCACTGGCAGTGATGGGAGCAGGTTTTGCACTGCTGTGCAACATACCTAATACAATTGCATCGTTGGGGTCTTTATTGATAAAGCCAATAATCACCTCATCTCCTATTTCGGGCCTAAAAAAGGCACCTCTACTGTCTCCTGCATCTAATGATGCAACCCTGCACCAAATACCTTGTTCTTGATTATCTATTATGGGTATTTGTACGAGTATACGTTCTTCACTATCGGGGTCGTCTTGTAACTGTGAGACGATGCCAATCTGCAATCCGTTTATGGCTGGTAGCAATCCTGATGCCGGTTGGGAATGAATGTCAAAAGTTTCTGAAAACCATTGTGGATTTAATCCGAATTGGGCATTGACGACCCAATTTCCATCGGCCAGGTAATGGCTAATAGCCGTGATATAGATATTTCCGTTAAACCGGTCGCCTACTCCTTCTAGTTTTAGTATGGTATTGGGCTTGACAGTTGGAATGCCTTGAAATTTTACCCTGCCCCTTACTTTTGCCAATTGTTGAAAGAGCCATTTGGCATCAGCCCAATTTTGCAATTCTGAATCGCTGATATTCCCACCGTGTTTTAATTGCAAATTCTCTAAGCCTGTAATGGTATTCAAATCACTACTAGCAAGATTACTATTTAAAGAAACCGATGGGTCAACTGCTTCTATTGCTAATAATTCTTGGTCTGCTTGGTTCCATCCGTAGGCTGATACTTTGGAGAATTGGTTTCGGGCATCAATTTCTGCATCAAAATCTAATAGTGTGGCTCCAAAGGTGACGGTTTCTATTTCGGTTTGGCTTAGATTGGGTTTAGCAATAGTTATTTTCCCGTCGTCTACAAAACACAATTGGCCATTGGCTTGTGCCCTTGACACCATAAAATCCCAATCAGAAGCATTGTATTGTACTAATTCTTTGTGCTCGTAATTTGTTTCTTCTATATCATTTTCTATTGAATAGCTTCCTATTAATTCTTCAAAAATGACACTGTCTTTACTATCATAATAGTATTTACTTTTTCTGCCAATGGTCATTTTAACGGCCTCATCTTTACATTCTACTATTAATTGCGAGCTATTTTCTCTAATTTTCAGGTTGTGTTTTATAATGATTCCTTTAAAAATAATTTCTTCATCGCCATGATAACCTGCAGTAATTTCTATCGTTTTTCCGGGAATTAGCAATTCTTGATTACTCAGGTTAAAATCTCTTTTAGAGGCTTCTCCGTCAATAAATACAATTTGGGCTGTTGGAATTCTATTTACTTCTTTACTTATCACAATACTTTTTACCTGATATATTTTTGAAAGTTCTTCGCCTTCAATCAATATCTTATGTGTGATAAGATCAGCACTTTTAGAAGTTTGTATGACACCGCTATTATTCATCTATGCTAATTTTTCTAAGGGTGGAAAAAACAATTCGGTTCCTGCTTTCAATTTTCTAAACTGATTCAGCTTATTCACTTTTGCCACTTCTAAATAGTATTTAGCATCTCCATATATTTTAAAAGTTAACAACGGCAAAGTTTCGCCGTCTTTTACTTGCCTGTAATGTGTCAAGTCAGGAGATTGGTTATTTTCACCTGCAGCTCTTTTCTCTGCTTCTATGTGAGAAATGAATTTTACCTTGGCAATGGCTCGTAACGGTGTGCCATCTGGCTTAAAGAGTTTGTATTCAAATGACAACTCTGTTAAAATCCCTTTAAACAACAAGGCTCCCCAGCTGATAATGAGATAATTGGGTTTATGCTCTTCGCCATTATAATCAAATACGGCTTTTTTAAAATTTTCGATATCATCAATAATTCCATTTCCTTGATCTTTATATACCGTGTCGTCTGAGTTCGATTCGGGGTCATCGCCATAATGAACAATTACTCCCGTTCTGTCAAAGAGAAACTCCAAATCTAAATCGGCAGGCAATGACCTTGTAAATTTTGGATCTGTAGCGCTATTGCCCGAGGCTTGTTCTTTTTTATATTCTGTTTTAAATGATTGTGAATACTTTTCGGGATTCAGCAGGGCGGTATATTTCAGTTCTTCAATTTCCGATTCATATTTTTCGTCCCTAAAGCAGCGTATGACCAATTTTTGTAATTTTCCTTCACTCATAATCCAGTATTTAGCGTTCTTTTTGTCGATTTAAAACAGCCATCACTTCTTCAACGCATGAGGCTATAATAGCTGCCTTATTCTTTTCGGCATTGGCATTATTTGATGAATTTCCTTTATTGGGGCCTTCATCAACATTTATTTTTATGTACAATTCTTTAATTTCAATTGGCATTTCAACTAATATTAAAATAGTTATAGGTCAATTCTAATGTTTCTATAAGGAGTTTATTTTCTTCGGCATTCAAATCGCTTGTATTCCATTTTACCGGATAGGCATGTACCACATTCCACGTTTGCAAGGGTTCATGATCTTCATCTAATAAGCTCACTGTTAAATCAATAGGTTCTACCACCAAATTCTCTAAAGCATTTCTACACCATTTGATAATCCCTGAATCTATTAATAAGCCTCTTTTTAAGACTAGGTTCGGGTATTTCGTTCGAACGGGAATTTTATGTTTGAACCTATTCTCTCCTCCTTCGGCAACTTCTTCGGTTTCAAGGTCTACCGAAAGCCCTGAAACCGACTGAAATTGATGGTCATTTTGAGTGGTAGAAATTCCTGTGAACTCTACTTTAAAATGAAAACCTACCGGTGGATAATACTCAGCCATTACTCAACCAATGCTAATTTTTCGTGGACAAACTCAGCGGTTTCGATAGCAATTTCATTGCCGTCTGCTTTCAAATCGGTAGATTGAATTTTAGTGATGTAGGCACTTTGAGCCTTCCATGTAACCACAGGTTCGTGATTTTCATCTAACAAGCTAATAGTTAAATCACCTCTAAACTTATCACCACCTTCTTGAAAATAAACTGTTTTAATCCACTGTTTGTAAAACTCTAAGCTCTTATCGGCAAAAGTGCCTCGCTTGATAGTAATGTTGCTGTATTTTGAAAGTCCGGGTTGTTTTGATTTATGGTATTCAGGGTCTGCTCCTGCCCGGTATTCTATTACTTCTCTTTCAAAATCTAATCCTGAAACTTCGGTACAGTTAAATTTGCTATCTCCAAATGAAACAGCGAAATGAAACTTCGGTAATGCATATGATTCTGCCATGATTTATATTTTTAAAAATTATTGAATAGTTTAGTTATACTTCTTGCATTTTGTGAGAAAATTTTAGAATAATGAATTCGGCAGGCCTTACTACGGCCATCCCTATTTCAATAATCATATTACCTTCTAAAATGTCGATGGCTGTCATGGTTTCCCCCAATCCTACCTTTACATAAAAGGCTTTGTCAGGAGTAGGCCCTGCTAATGCCCCAGCTCTCCATTGTGCGGTTAAAAAATTATCAATCATTGCTTTTACACGAACCCAAGTATTTTTGTCATTGGGTTCAAAAACAAATTGTTCGGTAGCTTTTTTAATAGATTCTTCCGCCATATTAAAGAAGCGCCTTACCGGAACATATCTCCATTCGTTATCATTACCGGCTAAAGTCCGGGCTCCCCAAACCAAAATTCCTTTTCCTGTAAAAGTTCTAATGGCATTAATTGATTTACCGGCTACTTCATCAACATTTAATTGCATTTGGTCTTCATGTGAAACTGCTACTGAAGGTTTTGTTACATAACTTACACCTACATTGGCAGGTGCTTTCCATACGCCCCTATCGCTGTCTACTCTTGCATAAATACCGGCAATGGTTGAGCCCGGCGGCAATTTAACAGGCAGTAATGCTATTTCGGCCTTAATCTTATTGTACAATTGATTGTTATCACTTTGAAGTGTGCTTAATTTCACGGTGGTAGAAGTGGTTCCTGAACCCGGCAATGCATCTATCAAAGCTTTTAATTCACCACTGGCAATCAGGGTGTCAACTTGTGTTTTCAGGGTATCTAAAGCGGCCTTGTCTTTGTCTATTTCATTGTTGATTTTAGTAGCTGTATCATCGGCATTCAAATCGTCTATCGACTTGCTAAAATCTAAATGTGCTTGTTCTAACACTGTTGTAATCCACGTATCTAAGGCATTGGCTTCTGCTGTGGCACCATTATTTCTGCCAATGGGTAAGGTAGCGTTTAACTCACTTACCAAATTACTAATAAGTGTTTTAAACTCATTGATTTTATCTTTTATGCCCGGAATAATGGCTACGGCAGCATCAGCATCGGCAGCAGCGCTCACAGCTGTTTTTAAGGCATCAAATTCAGTACTGTCAAATACTGAAGAGTCTATACCATCTGATACATTTTTTACCTTTTGTTGAACATCTTCTGGGTTTGAGGTTTGCTGCACCACATCTATTTGGCTTTCGTCGTACACATAATCTAAGATGGTTTCTAAAAACGGAAAATAAACGGCACCGTATTTTAAATAATCTTTGCCGAGACTAATTCCTTCACGGATTGACTTATCGGGTTCTAAAGTGCCATAGGGCGTCCCTGAACTATCTGACAATGAAGTATTATGCTCCATATCTGAATAGGTATCTATGATGGTAAAACGGTCTTGCAATTCATTACATTGTGTTAAGGCATCACTGTAAATGGCATAAAAATCACCATCTCCTGTCAATGAGGTTGCATCAGGAAATAGGAGCAATGTAGGCTCGTCAACTTTTCTTATTTTCGTCAATCCTTCTTTTAATTTGCTGAATTCTACGAGTGTTGCCGGGCTGGTAAGTGTACTATCATATTGGCCTACCGATACAATATAACAAGGCCCGCCTCCATTGGCAAAATACATTTGTAGTGAATAATACATTAAGAATGGTGATTTTTGTGCATCACCGGGCGGTGTTGCCGAAATAACATCATCAATCACCGAAACTGAAATGGCTGTTTCTTTTTTTGCACTTCCGAAATAGGTTCTGTATTCTAACATTGATGTAATCCTTTTCGGAATGCCATTGAGGTCACCTTGTTCTTTTTTGGTTGCTTTTTCAGTATATCCGATAAAAGCCGGTATGGCCGTTTCTACTTGGGCTACCGATGGTGGAAACTTTACAATTTCTTCGATATAAACTCCCGGTGTTTTGTACGCTGTCATAATTTTAATGTTTAGATTAATTTTTTAAATAAATATTTCTGAATAGTATTTTCCGGCCTCTTTTTTAATAATGTCTACCGTAGGGTTCGGATACTTATAATCTTCTGAAGGCTGCGGGTTAAAATCTGATTTTTTGATTTCTATAAAACCATTTTTGGTCAATGGTTTGGTACTGCCGGTGGTTAAAATAAGGTTGTCTGATTCTTTAACATACCGCCAAAATGTTTTTCGGTTTTTAAAACTTAAGGTAAACTCAGGTGAAGGTTCAATGATATATTGTTTTATAGTATTGGCATCACTCTCGTCAATTTCTAATAAATTGTGATTTGAATCTCCCTTTATGGTAAGCCGTACATACCCCAACAACCCTTTTTGCTTATTACTTTGTATATAGTTGTTTAATATCTTTTTTTCTTCTGCCCCTTCTATATCGGTTTTCGGTATTCGGGTAACGGAAAATTGCTGAATTTTGTCTTCTAAAAATTCATCTTCTTCGGCAATAGTATATACAAGGTTTCTTGTACTACCGGCACTCAGTAAAAAACTTGTATCTACGGTTCCGTCTTCAGTAAAAATATTAACGAAACCGGGATTAGTGGCAGGTGCCTTGTTGGCAAATAAATATAACGCACTCTCATTTCTACTTACTACTTGTGTATAATTATCAAAATAAGGATCAACGGCATAGATGGCAAAAGTGAGCGTCAAATTATTGGATAAAGGAATTATCGGACTGTATTTGGCAGTTCCTGAAACGTTTTTTAATAGTGTACTTACTACTATTCTAAACCCTTTATCATGTACTTTTAACAACATTCTATGATTTATAATAGCGTGATTTGTTGCTTGGGTTGGAACAATTTTTAACTGATTGGCAATTTGATAGGTTTCTAATTGTTTTTCTTTTTCTGCCGCAATCATGTTAGCGAACTTATTTTCTCCGTCATCGAGAAAAAAGGCATGGTAAAGGTTGATATTAAAAATGGCCTTATAAAACATTTAATTTCTTTTCAGGATATTATTTACTTCGATAATTACCGGCCCTTCTTTAGCGGTTACATTTCTTTCTATTTCGAGTACCGAAACTTTATAAATCAAGGAAGGATATTGCTTACCGCCCAACGTGCCCCATATATAGTTGAGTTCTTCAAAAGAAGGCGTAAAAAAATCAACATTAAATTTGAAGTTTTTAAGTTTTTCCATTCCTTCTAAATCCCTATCATAGCTCGTATTATCT
>DRQI01000536.1 GCA_011330545.1 Flavobacteriia bacterium | reverse complement strand
GAATATATTAATAATGGACAAGGTTAAAATATTTAATAATTATCTTAGATATTTTGTTAGTAAAAAAGGAGAAACCATGCTGTCTCTTTATTTGAGTAAAAAGCTGCCCTACCTAAAAAAGGAGTAAAGTTTTCAATTAAGAATCAGGTTAAAATGTAAAGTAATTCCTTCCCTTTAAAAGGGAAGGTGGCTGCGCTATAAGTGCAGACGGAAGGGTTTTAACCTTTATTGCTAAAAGATTAATTAAATAAGGCCGAAAAGCTATATTTACCCATCTTCATTAGCCCGTTCAATAATATTTTGCGGCAATGCTTTTTTGGCTTTAGCGCCCAATTTTTTAATCTTTTCAACACTGGTAATTAAATTGCCGCGGCCTTCTACCAATTTATTCATGGCACCTTTGTATTCATTTTTGGCCTCGTCCATTTTTTTGCCCACTTTGGTCAAATCGGCTACCAAGCCTTCAAACTTATCATAAAGTGCTCCTGCTTGCCGCGCAATTTCAATGGCATTGCGTTGTTGTTTTTCGTTTTGCCACATGCTGTCTATCGTGCGCAATGTAGCCAATAAGGTAGCAGGGGTAACGATGACGATATTTTTTTCAAAAGCCTTGTTATACAATTGGTTGTCACTATTAATAGCCACAGCAAATGCGGGCTCTATCGGTACAAATAACAGTACAAAATCTGGCGATTCTATTTCGTAAATATCTTCATATTTTTTTTCGCTTAACTGAACAACATGCCTGTTTAACGAATTGATATGCTCTTTTAAATGCTGTGCTCTCTCATTTTCATCGTCACTATTAACATATTGCTCATAGGCTGTTAATGAGACTTTAGAATCGACAATCATTTTTTTACTGTCGGGTAAATTGATAATTACATCAGGGCGTAACCGGGTTCGGTTTTCAGTATCAGTATGAAAGCTCTTCTCTAACACATATTCCCTGTCTTTCTCTAAACCGGACTTTTCAAGCACACGCTCTAAAATCAACTCTCCCCAATTGCCTTGTGTTTTGCTGTCGCCTTTTAAGGCTTTGGTTAAATTGACAGCTTCTTTGCTCATTTGTTCATTCAGTTCTTTTAAGCCGATTATTTGTTGGCGTAAAGCAGCGTGATAATCAATACTTTCTTTATGGGTTTTTTCAACTTTATCTTCAAAAAGTTTGATTTTTTCTTGTAGCGGATTTAGTATTTGCTTGATATTTTCTTTATTCTGCTCTGTAAACTTTGATGACTTTTCTTCTAAAATTTTAGTTGCTAAATTTTCAAACTCTTTGGTAAATTTTTCCTGAATATTTTCCAGTTCTTCTTTTTGGTGTGTTAGCTTATCGTTTAAACTTTTGATAGCTGCATCTTGTTCAATGTTTACTTTGACAATAGCTTCTTTTTCTGTTTGTAACTGTTTGTATGCTCCTTGTAATTCGGCAATGGTTTTTTCTGCCGTAGCTTTGGTTTCCGATAAGATAGCAGTGCGCTCCTGTAAACCGGCTCTTTCTTTTTCAGTAGCTACTTTTGTCAATAGTTTCCCTATAAAAAAACCAATGGCTACGGCAATGATAAATACACTAAAAAAAATAAGATATTGTTCCATTAATTAAAAGTTATTAGTTGATAGCCTTCACTTTGATAATATACCAAGGCCGTTAAGGCTGATAATGCCATTTTCACATCTTTCGATTTATCGGCAGGATTGAACTCATGAGCCAAGTACGATTGCCCACATACAAAAAGTTCTACACCCACTCCTTTTAAAGCGTGAATGATGTCTTTGTTAGGGTTTTCTGTATGAAATTGTTTTTTATAGGCATCGTTATTCAATACACTTTGGGTAGCAGCTCCGTGCATGATAACTACCACTTTCATATTTTCCGCCGGTACTCCTTGCTGCGCGTGCATATTTAAAAACCGGGCAACCGTAGTTAGCAAAGGATTTATTTTTTTTCCTTTAGAGCGGTCGGTATAAATATCAAAAATGACTTTATACTCTTTATCGGTTTGTAATATCAAATCGGGATTTTCAACTTGAAAGACTTTTCCGTAATTCGGCAGTATCGGCCCCATTTTGGTTATTTTCTTTTGCGCATTACTTATTAAACTGCTCGTTAAAATCAATAAAAATAATAGTTGCTTCATACTTAAATTTTAGATGAATAATATTACAAAATATCTGTTAGATTAGAAGAATTCTGGCCAAAAAAATAAAAAATTATGATTTTTTTCTCCGTACCTTTACTACAACCTTAAGTAAGCACTGATATTGTTTAGATTTCGATGGCTCCAAGAGAAGAAAATAGTCTGTTATTGATTGCTGAAATTTCAGGCGTACGCTTGTATAAATCGTTGGTGTTACAAATAAAAAAAGATTTTGAAATGATTGGGCAGGCTATTGCCATAAGTGAATTTATGCCACCCGAAATAGTTGTGAAAGAACTCCAATTACAAGTCCACCACCTTTTACAACATAATTTTAACGCTTATTTACAATTATTATACCGGGTAGATGTGCCCGAACACTTGATAGGCTTTACCGGCCAAGACAGCCGTCATATTGCAGAGAGAGCTGTTTTTTTTATTCTCAAAAGAGAATATGAAAAAGTGCAGGGGAGGGCTAATTTTACAAAAGAATAAGAGAAAAGTAAAAAATAATACGTTTTCCTACAAGGCTACATGCTTCATAGAAAAACGTATTTAATTTAATAAGAAAGCTATCCTACTGATATGAATTGATGATTTTATACCCGTCACTTTCATACCTGTTCAAAGCAGCCATAGCAGAATAAGCCATTTTAATACCCGGCGATTTGTCTTTTAGTTCATAGACATTGCCGAAATATGACTTTTTGTCGACATATATCTGCACACCCGAATCCTTAAGGCGTTGAATCAATGGCGTATTTGGATTGTCTGCATTGAATAGTTTGTTATAAGCTATATCATTCAATACATTTTTAGTAGCTGTACCGTGAAAAATTACCGCCACTTTTAAATATTCATTAGAAATACCTTGTTCTAACGAAGTGTTTAAATATTTGATAACAGCTTCTATCTGGGGGTTTGCTTCTTCCTCTTTTGACTGGTCTGCATAGATGTCAAAGATGACTTTGTATTCTTTTTCGTTTTCAAAAGTAGTGTCCGGTTTTTCAGTGCTGTAAACCTTTCCGTATTTTTCTAGAATGGTTCCTGATTTCTGTGCAAAGTTGACAATAGGGGTCAACAATAGTATAAAAAAAGTAATTTTTTTCATAGCAATTAGTTTATTTTAATAGTGTTAAGTGACTACAATGATACATAAAAATTTGGACTTTCGATAATAATATCCTAATATTGAATGGTTGCTATTAGCGGTTATACTTGCTAAAATGAGCCTATATCCCTATAAATGAGATTTATATCAAGATTTATATTGTATCAAATCTTAGGCTGGAAAATTGTCAATTCTATGCCTAATTTGAAGAAATTTGTCATTATTGCCGCTCCCCATACGAGTTGGCAAGATTTCCCTATTGCCATTTTAGCCAAATATGCCCTTCCAATAAAAGCAAATTATGTAGGAAAAGCATCGTTGTTTAAGCCACCGTTCGGATTCTTTTTCAGGTGGCTCGGCGGAGCTCCTATCAATAGAAGCAAAAGCACGAATAAAGTACAGGCTATTGTCAATATTTTTAATAGCAGGACGGCTTTTATTTTAGCCATGTCGCCCGAAGGCACACGACAAAAAGTTGCCAAATGGCGAACCGGCTTTTACTATATTGCCAAAGGAGCCAAAGTGCCGATTGTAATGATTGCCCTTGATTTTAAAAACAAACAACTTATACTGTCAGAACCCTATGATGTTACCGATGATATGGAAGCTGATTTTAAGTACTTTCACAGTTATTTTGATGGTATTGAAGGAAAACATCCCGAATTGTATTGAGAAACAATTTCAGAATTAGCACTATGCCTATTTGTCATAAAAAGAATTTTGGCGCGATATTAGACACCCCTAGCGTATGAGTAAAAAGAAAGTATCCTTTGCATGGGCCTTTAAAGAATTTATTTGGCCTCGAAAAAAAATAGTATTAATCGGGTTGGTATTAATTATACTGCGTAGTTTATCAGGACTG
>DRQI01000535.1 GCA_011330545.1 Flavobacteriia bacterium | reverse complement strand
GGTACGGTAAGTTATCACTCAACTGGACAGGCAGCAAAACGCAAAAAGCACTACAAGCAAAATCGATTAAAATTATTGCCGTACTGATAATTCCGGTTGGTATTCTCTTGCAAACCATCGATGCCTGGTTATTTTCAACCACCTACAGAATTGGCTGGGACAGTACAAATTTTGCCCCTTATTTTATTTCAGGAGCTTTTGTTGCCGGCGTAGGAGCTTTAGTTACTGTAATCTATATTGTTAGAAAAGTAAAAAATTTAGAGTATTATATCACAGATTCACATTTTGATAAAATGGGTAAATTATTAGTATTGGCCTGCCTCATATACCTGTATTTTAATATCAATGAATATTTAATTCCCGCTTTTACGGCAAAAAAAGGAGAAGCTATACATTTAAATACCTTGTTTACCGGGCATTATGCAACATTATTTTGGTTGGTAACCGTTGGTGGGCTAATTGTTCCGATACTGGTATTATTGTTTAAAAAAGGAAGAAAACCACTCCCGATGTTCTTTATCGGATTAATTGTCGTCATAGCGTCATGGTGGAAACGATATGTGATTGTAACACCTACATTGCTACATCCATTCTTGCCAATACAAGGCGTTCCTGAATCTTGGCATCATTATTTTCCAAGTTTTCACGAATGGATAATCACCATAGCGACCTTAGCGATGGCTTTATTAATTATTACTTTACTAGTTCGCTATTTACCGGCCATTCCGATACAAAGAACTGCCGATGAACAAGCATTATTAGAAACCAATACAGCAGCCGAATTATGAATTTTTTACAAAAATATCAATCGAAACTTTATCCCGGTTTTCTTACTATCATCAGCCTTTTTATAGTAATGATGATTTCTCAAAATACGTATGCACAAAAAAAGAAGCTGCATAAAGTCAGGCTAAAAGCCGAATATATAAAAATTACAGATGGCGAAATGTACCTTGACATCAGTGCTACTAGTAAGATAAAAAAGAAAAATAAAAAAATACCCAATATTAAATTAAGTATTTATAATGAATTTAATGATGAACGTTATAAAGTTGGCGAAATCACTACTAATAATAAGGGTAAAAATAAATTTATTATAGACGGTTTACATACCTTGAAAGCAGATTCTACCAATACCTATACCTTAAAAATTGCATTTAAGGGCAATGAAGTCTATAAAAAGGCTTCGAAGACCATACGTTTTAAGGATGCTGATATCAAAGCATCGTTGTCAACCAAAGACAGTATTTATTATATCAAAGCAATTTTAACTGATAAAGCAACGGGAAATCCCCTTGCCAATCAATCGCTAAGTGTTCAAGTACAGCGGTTATTCAGCCCACTAAGAATCGGAAAAGAGTTTAATGATACAGATGATGATGGCACCATAGTTGTTCCTATAAAAGAGAATATACCGAGTGCAGACGGAAATTTGGTTATTGAAGTGGTTCTTAATGACAGCGACGAATACGGAACTGTTAAAGCGTTTGTCAATGCCCCTATCGGTATTCCGGTTGCTGATGAGTCTACTTTCAATCAACGAACAATGTGGTCTCCACGAAATAAAACGCCTATATTCATACTTGTATTTACAAATTTTTTAATTATTGGAATATGGGGAATATTACTATACTTAATTATAAACTTATTTAAAATTTCTAAATCTAAAATCTAAAAAAATGAAAACATTTAAAACTATAATGCTTATTGGAGTGCTCTCATTGGCACTGTATTCTTTTACTTCTCTAGCTCAGGAAGAATGGAAAGTGCCGGCAAAGTATAAAACGATGAATAACCCCACAGACCCTAAAGTTGATTTAAATATAGGCAAATCATTATATAGCAAACACTGTAAATCTTGCCATGGTAAAGAAGGTTTTGGCGATGGGCCTAAAGCCGATGAACAAGAAGGCGATTTGGGTGATTTTTCTTCTGAAGAATTCCAAGCACAAACCGACGGTGAGATATTCTATAAATCTACCTTTGGTAGAGATGACATGCCCGATTACAGAAAAAAAATGCCCGATGACGAAGACAGGTGGCTCATTGTAAATTACATAAGAACACTCAAAGAATAATTAACTATTGAATTAATTATAAGAGGTTGCTTAAAAAATACGCTTTAAGCAACCTCTTTTATTATACCCACGCTTTAGGATTCTTTAAAACTTCCAGTAATTTTTCTTCCTCACTGCCCTTTTCGGGATGATGGTCATACACCCATTGTACATGCGGTGGCAAACTCATCAAAATACTTTCGATACGCCCGTTGGTTTTAAGCCCGAATAAGGTACCTTTATCATGTACCAAATTGAATTCTACATAACGGCCTCGCCGTATCTCTTGCCAATCTCTGTGTTTCTTTTCATAGGGAATATCTTTTCTTTTTTCAACAATAGGCACATATCCGTTTAAAAAACTATTACCTACGTCAGTTACAAAATCATACCATTGTAGCATAGTCATCTCGTCTGATTTTTTTAGGTAATCAAAAAACAATCCGCCAATGCCACGGGCTTCATTTCTATGTGAATTATAAAAATATTCATCACAACGTTTTTTATACTTCTTATAAAAATCCGGATGATGTTTATCACATACTGTTTTACACACTTGATGAAAATGCTTAGCATCTTCTTCAAACAAATAATACGGTGTTAGGTCTTGCCCCCCGCCAAACCAAGAAGTAACAACTTCGCCTGATGCATCATACATTTCAAAATACCGCCAATTGGCATGAACGGTAGGTACAAACGGATTCTTAGGATGGAGTACCAAGCTCAATCCGCAGGCGAAAAAATCTCCTTCTTCAACCCCAAAATGGTTGCGCATGGTTTCAGGCAACTTGCCATGAACGGCAGAAATATTAACGCCGCCTTTTTCAAAGACATCACCGTTTTGAATAACTCTTGTTCTGCCTCCACCACCTTCGGGGCGTTTCCAGATATCTTCTTGAAAAATAGCCTTGCCATCAACTTCCTCGAGTTTGGCGCAAATAGTGTCTTGCAGCTTCTGAATGTAATTGTAAAATTTGTCTTTCATTGATATTGTCTCTATTTGATTTTGAGAATCTTCAGACTTGTCAGGTTTTTGAAACCTGTCAAGCCTACGTCTTAAAAATCTATAAGGGTTTAGTCAATTCATATAATTCCATATCTAATGGGTCTTCGTTTGGTGGCGTATGCACTTTCAACAAGGTTTTTTGCCATGTGAAATTACATTTTTTAGCAACTTTTGCACTTCCTAGATTGCTTATATGTACAATAATCTGAAGTACTTCTAATCCTAACGTATCAAATGCGTAGGTCGATAGTCTTTTAACTGCCTCAGTCATTACCCCCTTACTTTCACAGTTTTTATCTAAGCAATAGGCAAATTCTCCTTGTTTCTTTTTCCAATCTAATTCTTTAATATACACCAAACCAACTACCTTATCCTCTTTTTTTATTGTAAATAGAAATTCTTCACTAGCATCAAACGCTTTTACTTTTTGAGTAGCAAATACCTGTGCAGAGACCAACGTTAAATTTGCTTCTAATGTTTTAGGAAAGAAGCGTTGAAATCTTTCAGTATTAGATACCATTAATTGATAAATGTCTAATACATCGCTTTTGGTGATTTTTTCGATTTTATAGTTGTCAAATATTATCATATTACCTTCTCACATAGAAATTTATACAGTTTCAAGGCCTTAATTGGTACATTTACATTCTTTTTAAACCTACAAGGTTTTGAAAACCTTGCCGGAAATAAAAAATTTCTTGAAACCAACTATCCCCGAGGCAAGCCATAGGGGTATTTCGCTGGTTTCATACCCAGTCAAGCAGGGCACAAGCTTTGACCTTAGGGTCAAAAACCGAAATTTGGTATTTTACCTCACCCGAAACTGCAAAAGGCAGTTTCGACCCTGCCTACCGTCAGG
>DRQI01000534.1 GCA_011330545.1 Flavobacteriia bacterium | reverse complement strand
TCGTCCATTTGGCGTAAGTGGTCTTTCCATGTTTCATCAATAATTGCCAATGAAATATTTTTTTCAAAATCTATAACCAACTGTTTTCCTTTGGTTTCATAGGCTTCTTTAAGGTTGGTAACCACATTTAGGGTTTTAACACCATCGGTAAACGGAACCGCAATACGCTCGTATTGATTGCCTTGCTTTTCATATACGTCTTTAATCACCGGATATACGGCATCGGCATTGCGTTCAATCTTATTTTGATAGTGTTTGTAAACAATATCAAATAGTTCGTCGGTAAGTTCGCGTTCTGATTTGCTTTCAAATTCTTCTTTGGTAAATGGTGAAGTAGTAGAGGAAAACCGAATCAGTTCAAACTCAAAATTGGCATAGTCATTAGCCATTTTATTTTCTACAACAATGCTCTCACACGTATCATAAACCATATTGACAATGTCAACTTGCAGGCGTTCGCCATATAAGGCATGTCGGCGGCGTTTGTACACCACTTCGCGTTGTGCATTCATCACATCATCATATTCTAACAATCGTTTACGGATGCCAAAGTTATTTTCTTCCACTTTTTTCTGTGCCCTTTCTATAGATTTTGAAATCATAGAATGTTGGATTACTTCACCTTCTTTCAAGCCCATTCTGTCCATCATTTTGGCAATGCGTTCAGAGCCGAAAAGGCGCATCAAATTATCTTCTAAGGATACATAAAACTGTGAAGAACCGGGGTCTCCTTGCCGGCCGGCACGTCCGCGTAACTGCCTGTCAACGCGTCGCGAATCATGGCGTTCGGTACCTACAATGGCCAATCCGCCTACTTTTTTCACTTCGTCTGATAGTTTAATATCGGTTCCCCGCCCGGCCATATTTGTAGCAATGGTTACTACTCCCGGATTTCCGGCCTCAGCAACAATATCGGCCTCTTTTTTATGCAACTTGGCATTTAACACATTGTGTTTAATTTTTCTTATGTTGAGCATTCGCGACAGAAGTTCAGAAATTTCAACAGAAGTAGTACCTACTAAGACCGGCCTTTTTTCGCCTACTAAACTAACAATCTCGTCGATTACGGCATTGTATTTTTCGCGTTTCGTTTTGTAGATTAAATCTTCTTTATCTATACGTGCCAACGGCCTGTTAGTGGGTATTTCTACAACATCTAATTTGTAAATTTCCCAAAATTCCCCGGCTTCGGTAACGGCAGTACCCGTCATCCCCGAAAGTTTCCGATACATCCTGAAATAGTTCTGTAAGGTAACTGTGGCATAGGTTTGTGTAGCATCTTCAATCTTTACATTTTCTTTGGCTTCGATGGCTTGGTGCAATCCGTCAGAATACCGCCTGCCATCCATTACACGCCCCGTTTGTTCGTCTACAATCTTAATTTTATCTTCCATAATCACATATTCTACGTCTTTTTCAAAAAGTGTATATGCTTTTAGGAGTTGGTTTAAGGTATGGATGCGTTCGCTTTTGATACTAAAATCACGATAGAGTTCGTCTTTTTTTGCTGCTTTCTCTTCGGGTGAAAGGCCTTCCTTTTCAATTTTTGCAATTTCTACTCCGATATCCGGCAACACAAAAAAATCATCGTCTTTATCACCTGAAAGGTATTCAATACCTTTATCTGTCAATTCGATAGAATTATTCTTTTCATCAATTACAAAATACAATGCTTCATCAATCTTTGGCATTTCACGATTGTTATCTTGCATGTAAAAATTTTCGGTCTTTTGCAATAATTGCTTGATGCCTTCTTGACTTAAAAATTTAATCAAGGCCTTATTTTTTGGCAAGCCCCTAAACACCCTTAATAAATGAAATCCTCCTTCTTTGGTATTTCCTTCGGCAATCAATTTTTTCGCTTCGGCCAAGACACCTACTAAAAAGGTACGTTGTATTTTAACAATGCTGTCAACTTTAGGTTTTAGTTCATTGAACTCATGCCGGTCGCCTTGCGGGGTAGCCCCCGAGATTATCAGAGGGGTTCTTGCATCATCAATAAGAACCGAGTCAACTTCATCAACAATAGCAAAATTATGTGGGCGCTGTACTAAATCTTTAGGCGAGTGTGCCATATTATCACGCAAGTAGTCAAAGCCAAATTCATTATTGGTACCATACGTAATATCGGCATTATAGGCTTTTCTTCGGGCATCTGAATTGGGTTGGTGATAATCAATACAATCGATGCTCAATCCGTGAAATTCAAAGATAGGCCCCATCCACGCAGCATCGCGTTTTGCCAAATAATCGTTTACGGTTACCACATGTACGCCTTTGCCGGGCAAAGCATTCAAATAAATGGGTAAGGTAGCCACTAAGGTTTTACCCTCACCGGTCATCATTTCGGCAATTTTTCCTTGGTGTAATACAGAACCTCCAATTAACTGCACATCGTAATGTACCATATCCCATGTTATGGGTTTTCCGGCAGCATCCCAAGAGTTTTGCCAAATGGCATATTCGCCGTCTAAGGTAATGTGTTCATGAGTAGCAGAAAGTTCTCGGTCAAAAGGGGTTGCTTTTACTTTTAAAGAAGTATTATTGACAAAACGCTTACAGGTTTCTTTAACAACGGCAAATGCTTCGGCAGAAATTTCATTGAGTACCGCTTCGGTAGTATTGTAAACTTCATCTTTTAAGAGGTCAATTTCTTTATAAATCTCTTCTTTTCTATCGATATGTGCCGTTTCAATTTCTTTGGTAAGTTCGGCAATTTTATCTTCTGAAGGTTGAACTGCGGCAGCTATCTTTTTTTTAAACTCGGCAGTTTTATTTCTCAGTTCATCTATGGATAAATTACTCAATTCATTTTCATAAGTATTTACCTTATCAACAATGGGTTGCAATAATTTTAAGTCTTTTTTCTTTTTATCACCCACAAAGACTTTGAGTACTGAATTTATTAAACTCATAAATAGTATTTTTCATATTATAACCAAATTCTTTACGTTTTGGTATCTTGATTATAATAGTTGTTTTTTATATGAAATTATATTTTAATTTACGATTGAATTCCGATAGACACAGAATTTGTTCATAAAACGTATCATTAATTATTTTAAAACGGTATTCAAAAAAGAATTGAATACAGTTGAATAAGCAAAGATATTGAATCCTTCAGTTTTTTAACACCCTTTTTAATGCTAAAATGGTATTGGCTGTTTTTCTTATGTTGAAAGCTAAAAAAAGGCCTCATTGAGGCCTTGTGCGTTTTCTAATATTCATCTTCATTCCAAAGGAAATCCTCATCCGTTGGATAATCAGGCCAAATCTCTTGAATTACTTCAT
>DRQI01000533.1 GCA_011330545.1 Flavobacteriia bacterium | reverse complement strand
TCATATTCGCTATTAAAGTTATAATGAAAAATGTATCAAAAAACACGGTTTTTTCGGCAAACCGATTGAGCTAGCCTGTGTAGCACTTTTTACAATAAATGGTTCACTTTTCTTAATAAATGGTATTTTTTAACCTGTAAATTGC
The DNA here is from genome assembly GCA_011330545.1 of Flavobacteriia bacterium. GTDB lineage: Bacteria > Bacteroidota > Bacteroidia > Flavobacteriales > Flavobacteriaceae > Aureibaculum. The sequence goes on along the minus strand of DRQI01000533.1, from coordinate 9,475 downwards.
ACGAAAAAAGAGCCTTTTTTTTAGCCGATTCTGCGTGAAATGTATTTTTGAAATTATAAACTGAATAAAAAACTCTAAAATTGTAAGGTATATTTTTACCCTTCTATATGCTGTACTTTTACAGATTTAGGGCTGAACCTTAAACTGATTAAAAAAAAATTGACAATTTACCCGGTGTAACACTTTTCCTAATAAACGGTTCACTTTTCTTAACAAATGGTAAAAAATGACTCATATTTGGTATGCATTTTCGGTTCACCCTAAAAATATTCTTGCAATTATTGGCTAGCTTTGAATCATCATTTTAGCTACCACCACCATGAAATACAAAAGAAAAACAGTAGAGAAACTCCCCGCTTTTAACCTTCAGGAATTATTAGTAGTCTTAGTCATTATAGGTATTTTATTACTCTTGGCTTTGCCAAACTTAATGCCGCTAATTTCAAAGACCAAAAGCCTTGAAGCACAAACACAACTTAAGCAAATTGCCACCATGCAACAAAATTATTTCTATATGTATTCCAAGTATAGCAATGATTTTAACACCATTGATTTTGAGGCTCCGAAAACCGTTGAACAACATGGCAATGCCAATTATGTATATGAAATTATAGAAGCCACCAACCATAGCTTTAAAGCCCGTGCTACGGCGATTACCGATTTCGACCGCGACGGAATTCTAAACGTTTGGGAAATCGACCAAAATGCTACCCCAAAAGAAATTGTTAAAGATTAATCCTGTCACTCATGGTTGCCCTAAAAATTCTATGCTTGGCCGGTTTGCTGGCCATCGCTATTCAAGACTTTAAAGAACGTAAAGTATATACCGGTTTGCTGATAGCAGTAATAACCCTTATGAGCATCCTTTTTATTTTACGTGTAGATGGGTTGATATATATTCGTAATATCACTGTTAACCTTGCTATTTTGCTATTTATTATAGGTGTTTTAGTTGTTTATACTACCTTTAAAATGCAACAACCCCTACAACAAGCCTTAGGCTGGGGTGATATATTGTTCTTTATAGGCATTGCTTTAGGTTTTCCTATTACCACATTTTTGGTATTGTTTACTTTCTCTTTGTGCTTTGCCTTAGGCGTATTTTTATTACTAAAGCCAACATTAAAAGAAAAAACAGTGCCCTTGGCCGGATTGCAGGCTTTCTTTTTTTTATTGGTGTTTATAACCCAATGGAGTTTTCCTAAAATTCACTTATACACTTTCTAAATGCATACAGACTATCACATACCTACCGAATTACAGCAGCTTATCAGTGGCGAGCAAGCGTACCATTATCGCATTATCCCCGCAGGGCAACACAATGGAAGCATCCGTTTTAAAACAGATGCAGAACATTGTGAAAATTTACAAAAAGAATTGCAGGTTATTTTAGGAAAACAAGTAGTGCTAACAAAAGAAACTTCTGATTACATTCAAAAATGCTTAGCTGTTAATTATCGAAAAAACAAATCGAAAACCAATAGCCAATTAACCGACTCTACAGAGTTACTATCCACTATTATTCACGAAGCCAATGCCTTAGGAAGTAGTGACATACACTTTGAAGTATTTGAAACCGTCCGTAAAGTGCGGTTTCGAATTGATGGAAAATTACTCGAACGGTACGTAATCCCATCCGATGAGTACCCAAAAGTCATCAATCAATTAAAAGTAAAAGCAGGCTTAGATATTGCCGAGCGGCGTTTGCCACAAGACGGACGTATCAAAATTACCTCGGCTACCCAAGAATATGATATTCGGGTATCCTCACTACCTACTTTACACGGTGAAAAATTGGTATTGCGGCTACTTTCTAAAGATGCCACAGATATACAACTTGAAAAATTGGGATTTACCCCGCAAGAACTAAAACAATACCGGCAAAGTATTAAAAATCAAAACGGAATTATCCTGATTTCAGGGCCCACAGGCTCCGGAAAAACAACAACGTTATACGCTACATTAAAATTATTAAATACCGATGATGTCAATATCGTTACCATCGAAGACCCCATTGAATATACCTTAGAAGGAGTTAATCAGGTGCAGCTTAAAGAAAATATCGGGTTGGATTTTACCAAAGCCTTGCGTTCCTTTTTACGGCAAGACCCCAATATTATTATGGTAGGTGAAATCCGAGATGTTGCTACTGCTAATATGGCAATCCGGGCTTCGCTCACCGGGCATTTGGTATTGTCAACGATTCATACCAATTCGGCATGGGCTACCGTTTCCCGATTAATCGATATGGGCATACCACCCTTTTTAATTGCCAGTACCTTAAAAGTAAGTGTTGCCCAACGCTTGGTACGCAAACTTTGCCGGCACTGTTGTACATCCGAAAAGATAAAAGAAGATACTTTTCCCGAAGGAGTAACAATCTCAAAAGAGATAACACATCATACCATTCCTATAGGCTGTGATAAGTGTTATCATACCGGATACTCAGGAAGAAAAGCTATTTATGAGATATTGCCCATCACCAAAGAGTTGACAACATATATCAAAACAAACCAACTGGAAATTGATCGCTATTTTCAAGACAAAGGCATTGCTACCTTACAAGAAAATGCACTGGAATTGGTACTAAAAGGAGAAACTTCTGTAGCCGAAGTATACTCCATTTTAATGAATATCTAACTTTTAAATAAGAGCCTTAAAGGCACATTAAAAAATAAAACGTGAAAAAATATAAGATTCTAAAAATTATTATCGGCTTACTATTTTTTAGCTTGTCATGGCAGCTTACAGCGCAACAAGACCGCTTTACACTGTTACGCAATAAATTAGACAGTATTGTTGCCGAGGCTCCGGGATTGCGGCAAAAAGCAGAAATCAATGTCAATAATGTAGCCTTGTCAGATTTTTTACAAGCCCTAGCAAGCTCACACAATATTAATGTAAATATTCATCCGGAGCTCAGCCAAATTAGTATCAGCAATAATTTTTCAAATGCTACCGTTTTAGATGTATTGGTATTTGTCTGTAAAGAATTTGATTTGGATATTGACTTTACAGGAAATATCTTATCTATCCACAAAGTAGAACATAAAATACCCAAACCGGTACACCGCACTATTCCCATTTCGTATGATGCCAGCAGTGGCCGTTTGAGCATCGACTTGCAAAACGACACCCTGTACGTAGCCTTTAAACAATTGATGGATAAAACCGGGAAAAATTTAGTATTTGCCCCCGGTATGGGAAAACTACTCCTGTCAGGATACATTCAAAACATGCCTTTTGACAGTGCCTTGGATAAGATTGCTTTTTCTAATAACTTGGTATTGACCAAAACCCGTGATCACTATTACCTGTTTGAGCAAAATAGTATTTCCAATGAAAAAATTCCAGTCAATACAACGCCAACTCAACAACCACAACAGGCACAACAACGCCCAACACACCAAAGGCGTTCTACTTTCTTTTTTGAGATAGATTCTGTTAACCATAACCTCAATGTAGATTTTGAAAATGTAGCCATAGCAACCATAATCTATGATATCGGCCATGCCTTAGATAAAAATATGTTTACATCCATGCCTTTAGATGAAGCGGGAACAGCCTCGGTAAAAGCCAACCATATTGAGTACGATTTGCTGTTGGATAAAATTTTAGAGAATACCGATTTTGCCTATAAAAAAGTTGATTCTATCTATTATTTTGGCAAGGCAGCACAAATTTCCCTGCGTGATGCCGTAGTAATTCCGTTGATGCACCGTTCTATTGAAGTGATGACTTCGAATAGAAATTCAGGAAGAAGAGCAGGTAGAAATACCTTTAACAGTACACCAAATTCATTTGGTTCTAATTTCAACAATGGGGTTACTGCCCAAGGGATTACCAATAACCGCCAACGCATCAATACTCCCAATACAGCCACTTTTTCAGAACGTACCAATCAGTTAGAGTCTTTATTGACCATGTTACCCGAAGATGTTATCAAAGATTTAAAAGTAAGTGTAGATATCGAATTAAACAGTTTTATCGTTTCGGGGCCCAGCCAACACATTGAACGTTTTAAAAAGTTTATTGCTTATATTGATAAGCCGGTACCCGTAATTTTAATTGAAGTAATGCTGTTGGAAGTAAATAAAACCGCCACGGTAGAAACCGGTATTAGTTGGGGAATTGGAAAAGAGCCTGCCACAACCCAAGGCAATATCTACCCTACAACCGATTTGACTTTAGGTGCCACTACCGTCAATAGGATTATTGGAGGATTTAACGGTTTTGGTTCGTGGAATTTAGGACAGGTAGTCCCTAATTTTTTCGCAAAGATTAAAGCGATGGAAACCAATGGGGATATAAAGATACGGTCTGCACCAAAACTCTCGGCACTCAACGGGCACCGTGCCAATTTATCAATAGGAGAAACCACCTATTATGCCGTAACACAACGCGATATCATTGGAAGTCAGAATCCGCAAACTTCTACCATTACTAATTTTTATCCTATAGATGCCGAGTTTGCCATTTCTATCAAGCCTTTAGTATCTGGAGATGGGCAAATTACCTTAGAGATTAATGTAATACAGTCTAATTTTAACGGGAAGCAGGTGGCAGAAAATGCCCCGCCCGGAGTAAATTCACGTGAGTTCAATTCTATCATTAGGGTCAAAGACCAAGATATGGTTATTTTGGGAGGATTGGAAGAGAAAATAAAAAATGATACCGGAAGCGGAGTACCGCTTTTAGCAAGGATTCCCATCATCAAATGGTTGTTTAGCAATCGTAAAAGAGAAGATACCAAAAAGAAATTAACCGTATTAATCAAACCTACAATTATCAAATAATGAGGTTGAAAATCGGTTCATATATAACATTTGGCAAGCGATTTTGTGGTGTTGAACATACTTTTACAGATGGGCAAGAAATACTGCGCAGCTTGGTGCTCGCCAAAAAAAAAGGAGAATTATTGTTGGAAAACACCCTAGAAGTTACCTCAATTGAAGCGTTGAAAGAACAGCTTGCCGCCAAGCAGCATTTGTTTTTAATAATAAATACCGAGCAAGTACTTTGTAAAGAATTAGATGGGATATATGAAAGTTCTAAAGCGGTTGGAATGGCGTTTCCGAATGTAGTTTTAGATGATTTTTTTTATGAATTACTTGTAACTGACAACCATACCTATGTTGCTATTTGCAGAAAGGATGTTATTGAAAATATAATCAAAACCTACCATGAAAACCAGTTTAGAATTATTGGTTTTTCGTTGGGAAATGTGGTAGCTTCCCAATTGGTAGGTTTTGTAAAAAACAGGCTCTTAAAAACTTCAAATGGGGTCATTTCCTTTAATCATCAAAAAATAACAGGTATTCATCTGTCAGAGCAGGCTTCTAAGGAAAAATATACCATTAATGGGTTGCAAATTTCTTCAAACGAGGTACTTCCTTTGTCGGGCATTTTAGCCTATTTTACAAAACGGAAAACGGCCATTTCAAATTTTTCTGAATATATAAATGCTTTGTATATTGATTTTAAAAGCCGCCGTATTTTTGAAGTGGGATTGAGGGTTGGATTAGGATTGATTTTTACTTCGTTATTAGTTAGCTTTTTATTTTTTAGCTACTATGCTTCAAAGATTGCCGTATTAGAATCTGAGCTAGCACTCAACAAAACACAAAGAAAGGCATTACTTTCCCTAACCGAGTCGGTTCAAAAAAAGGAAGGCCTGATTACTCGTTTTTCGGCAACTTCTTCTAAAGCCTCTTGGTACTTAGACCAATTGGGAGCATCGGTACCAACTTCGGTTTCGTTATCAGAGCTTCGGTTTCAGCCATTGGTAAAAAAAATAGGGAGTACCACCACAGAAAATACGGAGGTTGTTGTAGAACACAATGCTATTTACCTCAAAGGGACTACCACAGATAACAATAATTTTTCTTCTTGGATAGAAAGTTTAGAGCAGCAAAATTGGATTGATAAAATAACCATTCAACACTACGGTTCGAAGAAAAAAATGACTTCGGCATTTGAATTACTTATAAGAATGAAACCATGAGCCTAAGACAAAAAAATATCGCTTTGTTTATAGGAATACTATTATTGGGCTGGCTGGCATATTACTTTTCTTTCGCCAAAACGATGGCCTTAAAAGAACAGTATGTTTCTTTGCAGAAGGAACAGGTTTTACTTCACAATGTTTCCCAAAAATTAATACAACTAAAGCAACAAGAGGTGTATTATGATTCCATATTAGCATCGAAAAAAATTTCCGCCGAAAGTTCTTTTCAAAACACTTTGTTAAAAACCATTGCCGGAGTTGCCGATTCTACAAAAATCCGAATTGTTTCATTTAACAATCCACATGTATATAAATCTGAGAATGCTATGGTGAACACCTATAACTTTACACTTAGGGGCGGTTTCACAGATATTGTACGATTAGTATATGTTTTAGAACAACAATCTAAATTAGGTACAATTATCTCGGTACATTTTATAAAGAAAAAAGATTATCGGCGTAATACGTATTTTTTAGAAGGCACAGTGTTTTTACAACAGATTGAGCCGTTTTGACATTAACGGCTACGAGTTAAAGATTCTAGAACTCCTTACCCCAATACCGTGCTCAATTTAAACATTGGCAAATACATGGCAATTAAGATTACCGCTACCAAAGCTCCTAAAAAAATAATAATCAAAGGCTCTAATACGGTACTCAACATTTTAGACTTGTATTGAATTTCTTCGTTGTATTGGTTGGTTAAGCGTTCAAAAATAAATTCATTTTGGTTGGTTTCTTCTGCTACTTTTAATAAAGAAACCATTTTAGAATCAAAAATTTTATGTGGTTTTAAACTCTCACTTAAATTATTTCCCGATAATATTGCCGTTTCTACCTGTTGCAAGGCTGTTTGTAAGGGATAAAAATCGAGCATTTTTTTGGTGAGTTGAATGCTGTTGAGAACCGGAACTTTAGCAGTGGTCAACAAAGCTACAGCCTGTGTAAACTGCCCGAGGTACATTTTACGCATTAATTCACCTACAAACGGAATCCTCAGTAAAAAAGCAGCTGAGAATTTTTTATACCATTGTTTTTTAGAAACTATTTTACGAGCGATAAAAAATCCGATACCTATGAAGATGAATATCCAAAAATAGTGCTGAAACAAATTTGAGGCTTTCATAACCATTTTGGTAAGCCAGGGCAACTCCACTTTGTTTTGCCTAAAAATATCGGCAAACATGGGTACTACATACCGCAACATAAACAAAACCGCAAATAAGGCTGTAATCAATACTACAATAGGGTATGATAAGGCATTTAAAACCGTTCGGCGCTGTTCATTACGCCTTTTAAAAAACAGACTCAACTCGCTGGCAACTTTTTGCAAAGTGCCGGTTTCTTCTCCTATTTTTAGCGAATAGTATTCATATTCGGTAAAATCTTTATTGTTTTTGATACTTTCAGAAAAACTAAGGCCTTGGATAATGGTGGTTAGCATATTTTGCATGAGTTCTTTATCAGCACGCTTACTTTGTTCGTTAGTGATTAGTGTCAGGGCTTCTTTTAAATTGATACCGGCATTTAATAAAACACTCAACTCCGTATAAAAAGCCTCTTTCTTTTTATTAGAAAATGATTTTCCGAACAATGAAATCTCTGTTTTTAGCAATTTCTCCAGATTGAAATTACCGGTTTTCTGTTTTTCGGTTTGTATGTTTTTTAATTTAAATGCCATTGATATAAAATGCACCGTCTTTAACGGTATTTATAAATACTATTTTATTGGGCTGTTCTTTTTTTAATTGTATTTCTAAGGCATCAATTTGCCCTGTTACTGTTGTTACGGTACCTTCAAGATACGATATGGTTTTAAATATAGGTATTTTTAAGGTATCTGTATTGCGCAACAGGTACTCCGTATGAAAAGTGTAGGTGATAGTATCTTTTTCTGAAATACACTGCAATTGCCGTTTTGCAGGATTATAAAACGGGTCATGGGTATTAAAATCCTGCCAAAGAGCCTTTTCTAAAAGGCGTATTTGTGTTTGCCGGTTATAATTACGGCTCATACTCCGTATTTGTGTTTGTACTAAACCCAAAACTAACATTGCAATGCTGATAGCTATGGCCGAAATTACCAATACCACCAACATCTCTGCAATGGTAAATGCCCGTTGTTTTTTTGTTAGCGGTATCATTGGATTATTATTTGCTTTCGTATTATCTTTTTGGTACTTGTTTGCCCTTTTTTTAAAGGCGAAGCTTCTATATACACATACAATATATTATTTTCTTTTTGTTGCCTTACGGTAAATTGCCAATTTTTAAATTCTTCTTGAAATGTTGGTGGCACACTGTTATATCGATACAAATAAAACAGTTTGTTGATGTGGGTTTCTATGGCATGAGTATTTCTTTTAACAGTATTCTTAAAAATGGTATTGAGCGTCATTGAGGCAATGGCAAAGACAATTATAATAAGTACAGAAGCTACCAATACTTCTACCAGTGTAGAGGCTCTTAGTTTTTTGTGTTGTTTTCCTTTGGCAGGAAATAGAAACATACGAAATGTTATTTTTTTTAATAATTCAACCATTTTACAATTGTGGGTTGGGTTTCTTTAAAGGACAAACCTCCATAATGTGTCGGTATATCGTTCGCTACTATCTTTCCGTTATAGAGGTGGTTTTTATAGACCGCTCCAAATTGGCGGGCAATAAATGCGTTGGTGTAGACACTGCCTTTTACTGTACCTCTAAGTTCTATATTTTGATTACAATACACTTCGCCTATAATAGTAGTATGCTCTTCAACAAGTATTTGAGCTTGGTAATTTTCGGTATTGTTTTTTGATAGAAAAGCAACAATGCCCCGTATATCAGATTTTTGCTGAATGCTTATTTGATTACTTTCTTTTCCTTGGCTTGTGTTGCGCTGATTTTCTTTTTCTGTAACTACCAAGGCCGTAGGATAGTGTAATTTACAGTTTTTGCCAACGGTAATTTTTTGGGTGGCAATGGCTTGAAAGTTTCCTGTAACTCCGTCTTTAATATCTATTTCAGGGGCGAGTAATAATATATCTGTAAGTATCGCTGAGGGGTGTATCGTTATCTTATTGCCCGACTGCACAATAATATTTCCCCGTAAGGTTATAAACTCTAAATCTATGTCTTGCGAGCTGTTAATAACCTTGGTAGGCTGAGAAAAGGTATTGCTTATCTCAGCACTTTCCTGCAATTCGACATGAATATTTTGGCCATTTTCTAAGTGAATATTGGTTCCAAGTTTTTCAAGATAGGCCCTTTGTTGAAATAGTGGTAGTTTTTGTTGACTTCTCACCATGTTACCATAGATGAGTTGTGGGTTTGTATAGGCACGGCCGGCAATAGAGCCTCTTTTTACGCCTTGTTCAGGAAGGTAGGCAGTACCTTCAATTCGCGTATCGCCCACTACAACCAAAGGTTGGTGTTGGTCTTGTAGGTAAAGAGCCGGCCGTTGCAATTGCCGGCCTCCCAACAGTCC
>DRQI01000532.1 GCA_011330545.1 Flavobacteriia bacterium | reverse complement strand
AGCTTCTGTTAAAGAAACTAACTCAACCATCTCTCGATTGCACAGATGTTCGCGAAAGGAATTGGTTTTATCATAAATATACGCGATGCCACCACTCATACCGGCGGCAAAATTACGGCCTGTTTTTCCTAGCACCACTACTTTTCCTCCGGTCATATATTCACAACCATGGTCGCCAATACCTTCTACTACAGCCGTTATTCCTGAATTCCGTACACAGAAACGCTCACCGGCTATTCCGTTAATATAAGCTTCTCCTTTTATAGCGCCATAAAAACAAACATTGCCTACGATGATATTTTCGTCGGCTATAAAATTGGCTTTTTCGGGCTTTCTGACAATAATCTTGGCACCTGACAGGCCTTTGCCTAGATAGTCATTGGTTTCACCGGTAACGTTTAAAGTCAGCCCTTTAGTGGCAAATGCCCCGAAACTCTGTCCGGCAGAACCGGTAAACTGTAAATGTATGGTATCTTCAGGAAGGCCATTTTCACCGTGAATTTTTGAAATTTCATTGCTGAGCAATGCCCCGACGGCTCTGTCTGTATTGTGTATCGGATACGACAGCGTTATTGGGATTTTATTGCGTATAACGGCTTTGACGTCATATAAAATATTAATATCCAATACATTGTCGAGATTGTGATGCTGTTGTTCAGAATTTGACAGGCGGGTTTTTAGAGCCATGTCAGGTTGGTAAAGGATGGTAGAAAGGTCTATGCCTTTGGCTTTATAGTGCTCAATGGCCGGCCGGATATTGATTTTTTTTGTTTGCCCTACCATTTCATCAAGGGTTCTAAACCCTAGTTGTGCCATAATTTGACGCAGTTCTTCGGCAACGAAATACATAAAGTTGATGACGTGTTCGGGTTTTCCTTTAAAATTTTTTCGTAATTCAGGGTCTTGGGTAGCAATGCCTACCGGGCAGGTATTCAAATGGCAGGCGCGCATCATAATACAACCTGAGGCCACAAGCGGGGCGGTGGCAAAACCAAATTCTTCAGCGCCTAAAAGGCAGGCAATAGCAACATCGCGTCCTGTTTTTAGCTGCCCGTCGCACTCCAATACGATTCTGCTGCGTAAATTGTTGAGTACCAAAGTTTGTTGGGCTTCGGCAATACCCAATTCCCACGGTAGGCCGGTATGTTTTAAAGAGGTTAAGGGTGAGGCTCCGGTACCACCGTCATAACCCGAAATAAGGATGACATCGGCTTTGGCTTTGACAACTCCGGCAGCGATGGTACCTACGCCTACTTTTGAAACCAATTTTACGTTAATTCGCGCTTCGCGATTGGCATTTTTTAAATCGAAAATAAGTTGTGCCAAATCTTCGATAGAATAAATATCATGGTGTGGCGGTGGTGAAATCAACCCTACATAGGGGGTGGAATTTCGCACCTTAGCTATCCATGGCAATACTTTTTCGCCGGGCAATTGGCCACCTTCGCCGGGCTTGGCGCCTTGTGCCATTTTTATCTGTATTTCTTGGGCATTGGCCAAGTAATTACTCGATACGCCAAACCTACCCGAGGCCACTTGTTTGATGGCACTATTTTTTGAATCGCCGTTGGGTAATTTTTTAAATCTGTTGGGGTCTTCGCCACCTTCGCCCGAATTGCTTTTTCCACCGATTCTATTCATAGCTATAGCCAAGTTTTCGTGTGCTTCTTGACTGATAGAGCCATACGACATGGCACCTGTTTTAAACCGCTTTACAATGGCTGTCCAAGGCTCTACTTCATCGATAGAAATGGGGTCTAACTGTTGAAATTCAAAAAGCCCCCTCAAGGTCATTAAATGTTTATTTTGTTTATTTACAGCATCGGCATACGTTTGATATGCCTGTTTGTTATTGCTTCTTACAGCTTGTTGTAATTTGGCAACTGTGGTAGGGTTAAAGAGATGCCTTTCGCCATTTCTGCGCCATCGGTATTCACCACCTATTTTCAATTCGAGGGGTTGTTTGAGCTTCCTTTTCGGGAAAGCATTATCATATCGTTTGGCAATATCCCTTTCGAGTACGTAGAGTCCGATACCACCAATCCGCGAAGGCGTATTTGGAAAATATTTCGTAGCAAAAGCCTTTTTTAAGCCTAAGATTTCAAAAATTTGAGAAGCACGGTAAGAATGTAAAGTAGAGATGCCAATCTTATTCATAATTTTTAAAATGCCCTTGCCGATGGCTTTGTTAAAATTCTTTACGGCCGTCGTTTCATCAATATCTTTAATGACCTGTTCTTTGACTTGGGTTCTGATAATTTCATTGACCAAATACGGATTGATAGCACTGGCACCATACCCGAATAAAGTGGCAAAATGATGGGGTTCTCTAGGTTCTGCAGTTTCTAAGACGATACCAAATTTAGAGCGTTTTCCTTTGTTGTTTAGTGAGTGGTGAAGGTATGAACAGGCTAATAAAGCAGGAATAGGTGCGTATTGTTTGTCGGCACCCCTATCGGATAAAATTAGGATATTGGCTTTGGCATCTACGGCTTTTTCGGCTTGTGATAAAATAGTGTCTAAAGCGTCTTCAATGCCATTAAATCCTTTTTCGATAGGATATAACATTGCAATGGTAACCGCTTTGTAATCGGGATGGTTAATTTTCTTAATCTTATCTAAATCGTGGTTTGAGATGACCGGATTTTGAATGCGCAGTTTTTTGGCATGCTCGGGGGCGATTTCAAAAATATTTCGGTCGCCTCCGATGGCCAAACTGATATCGGTTACAATTTCTTCTCGGATACCGTCTAAGGGCGGATTGGTAACTTGTGCAAAGAGTTGTTTGAAATAATTATACAGCAATTGCGGTTTGTCTGACAATACCGCCAAGGGCGTATCGGTACCCATAGAGCCAATGGCCTCTTTAGCATTTATTGCCATTGGGTTGATGAGGGTAGTAATGTCTTCTGTGGTATAGCCAAACAATCGCAACCTAGTTTTATAATCGGTAACTTCTATAGGGCAACAATCATCGGTATAGGGTATTTCTGCCAACGGTAAGGTGTGTTTTGAAATCCATTTTTTATAAGGATATTTCGCTACAATTTTATTTTTAATTTCTTCATCTTCAATGATTCGCCCGGCATTCATATCTACCAAAAACATTTTTCCGGGTTCTAAACGGCCGTGTTTCACAACATTTTCGGGTTTGATATTCAGTACGCCAATTTCTGATGACATGATGACATTGCCATTTTTGGTGATGGTATATCGCGAGGGCCTTAATCCGTTACGGTCGAGTAAGGCACCGATATAATTTCCATCGGTAAAGGGTATAGATGCGGGACCATCCCAAGGTTCCATAATACACGAATTGTATTCGTAAAAAGCCTTTTTATCTTCGTTCATGGTTTGGTGTTTTTCCCATGCTTCGGGTACGAGCATCATCATGGCTTCGGGTAATGAGCGCCCTGTCATCAAGAGTAATTCTACGGCCATATCCATAGAGGCAGAATCTGATTGGCCGGTTCTTACAATTGGAAATAATTGTTTGATGGTATCGCCAAATAAATCACTTTCCATTAATTCTTCACGGGCTTTCATTCGACTGATATTACCCCGTAAGGTATTGATTTCGCCATTATGGCACATATATCGAAAGGGTTGTGCCAAATCCCATGAAGGAAATGTATTGGTAGAAAAACGTTGGTGTACCAAGGCTAGGCGTGTCACCACATCGGGTTCATTTAAATCGGTATAATAGCGCCCGATATCTTCAGGAATTAACAGGCCTTTATAAATAATAGTGGTAGTAGATAGGCTTGGAACATAGAAATAGTTGCCTTCAGAAATATTAGCGTTGGTAATTCTGTGATGGGCAATTTTTCTGGCTGCAAATAAGTTGGCATCAAATTGTAGCTTTGACAGCGTTTGCTTTTTTTTGCCGATAAAAACCTGTTTTATTTTTGGTTCTGTTTTCGAGGCGATTTTTCCTAAAAAAGAAGTGTCAACAGGCACTTTTCGCCATCCTAAAATTTCGAGGCCTTGTTTGGTTATTTCTTCTTCAAAAATTGAAATACAATAGTGTGATTGATTTTTCTTTTTGGGTAAGAAAACCATGCCTACGGCATATTCTTGAGGTTTTGGGAGTTTAAATTGACAGGCTCTTACAAAATAGTCGTGTGGAATATCTATTAATATTCCGGCACCATCGCCTGTGCGGCCATCTGCACTTACAGCCCCTCGGTGTTCTAATTTTATTAAGATTTCGAGGGCGTCATGGATGATTTTATTTGATTTTTTACCGTGAAGGTTGCATATAAATCCCGCGCCGCAGTTATCGGTTTCAAACTCTTTTAGATACAACCCTTGGTCTTCCATGATTCTAAATTATTTTCAATAAAAATCATGTAAAATTATATTTTATTTATCTTAATTAAAAATTAAATAAAAAAAATGCAATGAATATAAAATATCATTGCATTTTTTTAAAATTTCGTAAAAAAGGATAGTTCAAATTATGGGTGTAGCGGTTTGGTTGCATTTTGCTTTATTGTTTTTGGAATAAAAACCCTTCCGTCCACGCCTGTGGCGTGGCCACCTTCCCTTTTAAAGGGAAGGAGTTGGAATTTGTTTGCAATTTAAAATTGTACACAATTTTAATCCTTTTCTACAAAACTCCCCTCCTTAAAAAGGAGGGGTGGGCCGCGCCTTAAGCGTGGCTCGGGGTGGTTATTTTCAAATTTTTATTTATAAATTAGTATGACTATCTTTTTTTGGCGATTTACCCTTCCGTCTTTAACTTCGTTAAAGCCACCTTCCTTTAAAAGGGAAGGAGTTGAGTTGTGAATCTAAATTAGATTTCAATCTCGGTTGTTTCTTTCTGTCATTAGTTGTATTAAACCACTTTCCCTTCTACCTGTCATGAGACAAAGAAGAAGGGATTGGTTTCTAACAGAAAATTCAGTTTCGTTTGTATTTTATCTTAGAACTCGTTTAAACGAATTCTTATTTAATAATTACTATTTGTTCTTTGGATTTTCTTCAATCTAATGTTCATTCAATCTAAAATCGGGATAGGCTTTCATGCCGTGTTCATGCAAGTCTAAGCCTTCAATTTCTTCTTTTTCTGAAACACGTATGCCTACTGTTTTCTTTAATATAAATAAGATGATAAAAGACGATAGGATACAGAATAGGGCATAGGCTCCAACACCTGCCAGTTGAAATGTAAATTGTTCCCACCCGGCTTTAGCACCGAAAACACCTACGGCTAAGGTTCCCCAGATGCCACAGATGAGGTGTACGGCAATGGCTCCTACAGGATCGTCTAATTTTAATCGGTCTATAAATGATACTGCTAGTACAATGATTCCTCCGGCAATGATTCCGATAAGTATGGCATCCATCGGTGTCATTTGGTCAGCACCGGCGGTAATGCCTACGAGTCCGCCCAGAATACCGTTTAAGAACATAGTCAAATCATAGTTTTTATATAATATTGTTGATAGTACAAAAGCACCAATACCTCCGGCAGCGGCAGCTAATGAGGTTGTGACAAGTGTCAACGATGTCAGTTCGGGGTCGGCAGACAATACTGACCCGCCGTTAAAGCCAAACCATCCAAGCCATAAGATGAGTACGCCTCCGGTTGCCAAGGGAATGTTATGGCCTAAAATTACGGCAGCTTTTCCGTTTTTTTTAAATTTCCCGATACGTGGGCCTAACAACCAAACGGCAACCAATGCTGCCCATCCGCCAACGGAATGTACTAAGGTAGAGCCGGCAAAATCATAGAAGCCTAATTTTTCTAAAAAGCCGCCGCCCCATTTCCAAGAGCCTGCAATGGGATATACAATTCCTACATAGAGAATTACAAAAACCATAAAGGGCCCAATTTTAACGCGTTCGGCTACGGCACCCGAAACAATGGTTGCCGCAGTGGCTGCGAACATGCCTTGAAAAAGAAAATCTGTCCAGTAAGTATAGCCTTGATTGTAAGCTAGGTCTAAGGTTCCTTGACTATTTAGCGGGGCGTCTAAGCCGAAGTGTGGCATGGCAATAAAGCCGTTAAAGCTACCGGGATACATCAGATTAAAGCCTACAATATAGTAGAGTAAGAGTCCGATGGTGATAATAAATATATTTTTAAACAATACATTAATAGTGTTTTTTTGCCTTGTTAATCCGATTTCTAAAAACGAAAATCCTAAATGCATAAAAAACACCAATGCCGTGCACAGCATCATCCATACATTGTTTACGGTTAATAATCCTTCCATATTTCTTGATTTTTAGTTTGTTATTTTAATGTTTGCCCGCCTTTTTCGCCGGTACGTATTCTATATGATTCTTGTATGTCTGAGACGAAGATTTTTCCATCGCCTACTTCTCCGGTTACAGCCGATTTTAAGATGGCATCGATGGT
>DRQI01000531.1 GCA_011330545.1 Flavobacteriia bacterium | reverse complement strand
GGCGTTCGAACGGAGGAAACGGTTGCGCAAAACCGTAGAAGATGCTTGATTTTAGGAAATTCCAAAATTCAAATGATGAATAACGAAAAGCAAAAAACAAAATCCAAATAGCAGATAGCAAATTCTAAATTCAAAAAGTCAAATTTCTAAAGTGGCACTATTCTGTGGCTGCCGGTGCTATAATGAAATACAGCCTATGGCTGTCTTTTGAATTTATCTGATTAAATGATTGTTATGTTAAAACTTACGAGTCCTTTAGTATCGCCAAAGTGGTTGCATCAACATATAAACGAACCAAATTTAGTGCTTATCGATGCTACCATAAAAAAAGTAACCGATACTACCGATTCAGAAAACGCTCCCTTAGAACAACTGCCGAAAGCCCGGTTTTTAGATATTAAAAATACGTTTAGTGATACTACTGCTATGTTTCCGAATACGATGCTGTCACCACAAAAATTTACTATGGCAGCCAGAGCTTTAGGAATCAATGCATCAAGTGCCATTGTAGTGTATGATGCATTGGGAATTTATGCTTCGGCAAGGGTATGGTATATGTTCAAAGCCATGGGGCATCAAAATATTGCCGTATTAAATGGCGGGTTGCCCGAATGGAAAAAGGCAGGATACTCATGTGAGAAACGCCGAAACTATGCCGGTGGCCAAGGTGATTTTACAGCAGCTTACCAACCTGATTTTTTTTGTGATTTTACAAAAGTTCAAAATGCCATTAAGCAAGAAGCGGCACAAATTTTAGACGCACGTTCTTCAGAAAGGTTTTACGGAAAAGTACCCGAGCCTAGACAAGGCTTGCGAAGCGGACACATACCGACTTCTAAAAATTTACCATACACAGCGCTTTTAGAAAATGGTATTCTAAAAGATAAAAAGGCATTGCAGCGGCAATTCAATACGTTTCAAAAAGAAAATACCGAATTTATTTTTTCATGTGGTTCGGGGATTACTGCCTGTATTTTGGCATTGGGGGCTGAAATAGCCCGAATTAAAAATATAGCCGTATACGATGGTTCTTGGACAGAGTGGGGAAGTTTGGTGGAAGAGTGATTGGAGGGTAGTAGTTAGTGACAGTACGCAGTGAGCAGTTGACAGTTAGCAGTAATAGTAAATAATTAGGAATAAGTTCTATTTATTATAGCAAAAGATAGTAACTACTCCTCCTGCAAGGATGCGATTGTAGTTTGACTTTTAGTTATTTTAGAACCTTATTTAATAATTTAGTTACTATGCTGTTATCATTAGAACTTAGCCAAAATAAGTAATAACCGAATTATAATGGAAAAATTATCAATATCAGACATACTCAAAAAAATTGAAAATGTAGAAACTTTTGAAGCCGTTGCCGATGATTATTCGTTTACCATAAAAATTGAAGAATATGTGCATTATGTTTGTGGTGCCGTACATGACGGGCATCAGTTTAGAAGGGAGTTGAGGGACAATTGTTTGCATACTGAATACCAGCGGTGGTTTGAAGAAGACCCGGCTACCAAACAGATGGTACAGTCACACCCAATACTTATAGCGGGTTGCGATTCGCGTTTTGAATACGATTTGAATAGGCCTCCCGAAAGTGCTATCTATGAAGATGCTTGGGGAAAACAACTTTGGAAAAAGCCCTTGTCAAAAGAAATGAAAGAAAAAAGTTTACAAAAACATGGCGGTTTTTATCGCGTAACACATGGGTTAATCAGCAAATTAGAAGAATTATTTGGAGTATGTGTGGTCTATGACATGCATTCGTACAATTGGAGGCGATGGAATAGGGAAGTGCCTACCTGGAATTTAGGCACCTCAAATATTAATACGAAGCGTTTTGGTAGTGCTGTGGAAGAATGGCAAATGGCTCTAAGTACTATGAAATTACCCAATGGTATTGTTTCGACTTCAAAAATCAACGATACCTTTCAAGGAAATGGATATTTTTTAAAATATATTACGCAAAATTTTAAAAATACCTTAGTTTTGGCAACCGAAGCAAAGAAAGTGTATTGTGATGAAATCAACCAAATAATGTATCCTGAAGTAGTAGATGCCATTGAAAAGCACTTAGTGGTTGACCTAGAGGCACATGCCCGTTCTTTTTTCAAAAAATATTCCTAAAAATACGAGTAAATGCAGTCAGTAGATGTAGGCCAACAAGCCTTGTTTGAAATAGATAACCATTTAGACAGTTTGGTACAACGTATTGAATTGTTGAGTTATATCAATCCGACAAATATCGAACAGCAAAAAGAAGAATTTTTTGTATCTAATTATCGCAAAGAGCCTCTTTTTAGGTATCCGAAAATGGATTTTGACAAGTTTAAACTCCACCGCCAGTTATTTTCATTGCCCATAGAACAAATTGAAGACAAGGTATTGCGACAGCTGTATGAAGATATTATTTACTTCTATTCAGGATTGATACAATGTATAGAAACCATTGGCGAAGGCAAAAAGTTTTATTATAACAGTTTGCATTCTTTCGGTACGCCAACAGAACAGGAAGTTGAAAATGCGAGGTATATTTTGAGTTTTAAAGACGATGCACCTTCTGAAAGGGATGAACCCAAATTTTCACCCAAACAAACAGAACAGTTGTTCAGGGATTATTCAAAACGCTATGATTTTTCGTATGCCATTCAGTATTCTGATAAAATGTCGGCCATTGCTATGGTACTGAACAATATCCAAACCTTGGTATTGAATTCTAAGCATACTTATTCAGAGAGTGAAATTGCCATTTTGACCAATCACGAAATTGGCGTACACATGGTTACTACGATGAACGGATTGTTACATCCGTTAAAAATATTTTCGCATGGCCTGCCCAATAATGTAGAAACCCAAGAAGGCTTGGCGGTTTTTGCCGAATTTATGTCAAATAGCTTGACGGTAAAAAGGTTAAAAAAATTGGCCTATCGGGTGATTGCCGTTGATAGTTTGGCCAAAGGCTATTCGTTTGCCGAAACCTTTGCCTTGTTGCATACTGATTACGGACTAGATAATGAGAGTGCCTATTATATCACCTTACGGGTACATAGAGGCGGCGGGTTTACCAAAGATTATTTGTATTTAACCGGACTGAAAAAAGTCTTAGACTATTACCATTCAGGAAAAGATTTGAGTGTTTTGTTAACCGGTAAAGTATCGTTAGAATATGTACCGCAAATAACCTATTTGATAACCAAAAAATATGCTGTTGCCCCCAAACATAGTACCGATTCTTTTGCCAAAAACTCCAATGCCAATACAGCGATTGCTATGATTTTGGATAATTTGAAATAAAGACGGTTTTTATAGTTTGATTTGTCGGTTTAAAAAATCAAACCCTCTTATATTTTTAACTTACACACTTTTTGGGATAGTGTCATTTAAGCACAGTTCATTCAGAGCAGGGTGATGAATCTCAAAATACAAATCATACCTTGCAGGAGAATTTTATTGTAAAACAGGATGCTATCACAGTTTCATTTTTAGTTATTTTAGATCGTTATTTAATAATTTCGTTACTAAGCTGTTATCATTAGAACTTAACTGTTTTTTTTACCAAAAAGCCAATAAAGATATAGTTTCACAAGGGCAAACTCAGCTCTTCTCTGTGCAACTCTGTGTTTTCTCAGTGAAACTCCGTGTAATAGTTATTTCACAAAGACACACAGAGGTTCACAGAGGTTCACAGATATTCACAGAGTTAAAATCTTAGTATAAAATACTGAATGATATTTTGATTATGAGGGTACAACAAAAGCCTGAGTTTACTCTGATACTTTAACCATAGTTACCGTAGAAAAGAATCGTATTAAAGTAGTTTATTTCCCTAAATTTTTCACTTCAAAATCGTCAAAATAACTCACGGCATC
>DRQI01000530.1 GCA_011330545.1 Flavobacteriia bacterium | reverse complement strand
TATCAAAGCTAAAAAAAACTGGAAAATTAGGCGAATTCTGTTGAAATCTCGCCCTCATTGTTTACATCTTTTTGATTTTCTTGGGTGGTTTCGGTTTCTGGTTTTTTAGTTTCGGCAATAGGAGTATCTCCTTTTTTTACTACCAAAGGTTCTTTTACGAAAGGCCTCTCTCCAAAAATCTTTACCAAATCATCACTAAAAATTACTTCTTTTTCGAGTAATAATTCGGCCAATACCGTCAATTCTTTTTTATGATTTTTAAGAATTTTTATGGCGCGCTTGTATTGCGTTTCTATCAGTGCGGATATTTCTTTGTCGATGAGTTCGGCAGTTTCTTCACTATAGGGTTTTGTAAAAGTATAGTCTGATTGCCCTGAAGAATCATAATAGGTAATATTTCCTAATTTTTCGCTCAACCCGTAAATGGTAATCATGGCACGTGCTTGCCGGGTAATTTTTTCTAAATCACTGAGGGCACCGGTAGAGATTTTATTAAAAATTACTTTTTCGGCAGCCCTTCCTCCTAACGAGGCACACATTTCATCGAGCATTTGTTCGGTTTGAACAATCATTCTTTCTTCGGGTAAATACCAAGCGGCTCCTAAGGATTGGCCTCTGGGGACAATGGTAACTTTTACCAAAGGCGCTGCATGTTCGAGCATCCAACTCACAGTGGCATGGCCGGCTTCATGAAAAGCAATGGTTTTTTTCTCTTTTTGGGTGATGATTTTATTTTTCTTTTCTAATCCTCCTACAATTCTGTCTACGGCATCCAAAAAGTCTTGATGGTGTACGGCTTTTTTATTTTTTCTGGCGGCAACCAAAGCAGCTTCATTACAGACATTAGCGATATCGGCTCCTGAAAATCCGGGAGTTTGTTTGGCTAGAAAGTCGATATCTACATCTTTGGCTAATTTTAATGGCCTGATATGTACTTCAAAAATTTCTCTTCGTTCGTTCATATCGGGCAAGTCAACATATATTTGCCTGTCAAACCTACCGGCGCGCATCAGGGCTTTGTCTAAGACATCTGCTCGGTTGGTAGCGGCCAATACGATAACATTGGTATCGGTGCCAAAGCCATCCATTTCGGTAAGTAATTGATTCAGCGTATTTTCGCGTTCATCATTACCTCCGGTAATATTATTTCTTCCCCTAGCCCTTCCGATGGCATCTATTTCATCAATAAAGATAATAGATGGAGATTTTTGGGCAGCTTGTTTAAATAGGTCACGTACACGTGAGGCACCTACTCCTACAAACATTTCAACAAAATCTGATCCTGAGAGTGAAAAGAAAGGTACTTTTGCTTCGCCGGCAACAGCTTTTGCCAATAAGGTTTTTCCTGTTCCGGGAGGGCCTACCAATAAGGCTCCTTTCGGAATTTTACCGCCTAGTTTTGTATATTTTCCGGGGTTTTTCAGAAAATCTACAATTTCTTGGACTTCTTCTTTTGCACCTTCTAATCCGGCAACATCTTTAAATGAAGTTTGTACTTTTTGGTCTTGGTCGAATAATTTGGCTTTTGATTTACCGATGTTAAAAATTTGGCCTCCGGGCCCTCCGGTGCCACCGGCACCAGACATGCGGCGCATGATAAATATCCAAATGGCAATGATAAAGATAAATGGCAACCACATAAAAATACCATCCCAAATACTGGTCTGTTTGGCATTGTCTTTATCAAAATCTAAATTGTATTGAGATTTTTCTGTATTTAACTCATTTTCAAAGTTTTGCAAATCACCAAAGTCATAAACATAGAGCGGATTCTTTTTATTATAAAGCGGATTCTTAGCTTTTTTACTGTGTTGCTCTTTTTCTAGGGCTTTTTCTTTGATATAAATTTGGGCAAAATCGTCATTCACAACAACAATTTTTTTGATGTCATTGTCTTTTAGAATTTTTTTGAATTCGTTGTCAGATAGTTTGCTGGTTGCTAATTCTGAACTATTAAAAAATTGGTACCCTATAATTAATGCAAATAAGATACCATATATCCAATAAAAATTGAATTTAAACTTGAACTCCTTAAAAGGAGGGGGGTTATTTTTTTTATTTTGACTCATCTATTCTCGTTTCTATAATCGTTAAACTGCCTTAGTGGCTCCAAAATTAGTGATTTTTGCATCACCCCATAAACCTTCTATGTCGTAATATTCTCGAATGTGTTTCTGAAAAATATGTACAACTACATTTATATAATCTAATAAAATCCATTCAGCATTGGCTTCGCCTTCAACATGCCAGGGTTTATCTTGTATTGCTTTACTTACTGTTTTTTGAACTGCTCCTGAAATTGCATTGACTTGCGTGTTGGAAGTCCCTTCACAGATAATAAAATAATCACATGCCGTATTTTCAATTTCTCTTAGATCTAAAATGCTTATCTTTTGTCCTTTAACTTTTTCTATTCCGTTAATAATCTCTGTAATTAACAGATCAGCATTTGTCTTGTGTTTCGTCATTCAATACCTTTAAATTTCTTTGCAAATGTATTACTTTTTATCATTATTGAAGTGTTATATTTGCAATTATATGAAGATAGTCAAACTTGATGCCATAAATTCTACCAATTCTTATTTAAAAGATTTGATTAGGCGTACTACCGTTGAAAATTGGACTGTTGCGCTAACTGAATATCAGACTGATGGGAAAGGGCAATTGGAAAATAAATGGGTATCTGATAAGGGTAAAAATTTAACATTCAGTATTTTAGTAGAATTTAAGAATTTAGATATTGCCCACCAGTGTTATTTGAATTATGCAGTTTCACTGGGGTTGTACAATGTGTTGAAATATTATATTCCCGAAAAGTTGACGGTAAAATGGCCCAACGACATTATGTCAGTAAATCATAAAATTTGCGGAATACTCATAGAGAGCTCTATCAATCATACGTCGGTAAACCATGCCATCATCGGAATAGGCTTAAATGTAAACCAAGAGAAGTTTCCCGCATACCTGCCACATGCCCGTTCTTTGAAAATGTTATTGAAAAAAACTATTGACAAGGATGAATTGTTGGATAAAATATTATTTGAAATTCAATATCAGTTGCATGTAATCCAACAACAAAAGTTTGATGAAATTAAAGAGCAATACGAAAAAGTATTGTATAAAAAAGGCGTGCCATCAATGTTTATTGACAATGATAGAACTACTTTTTTAGGAAAAATTATAGGTGTCACCAATGAAGGAAAACTTCAAATTGAATTAGAGGATGAGTCTGTACAAACCTATAGTTTAAAAGAGATAAAATTTAAGCTATAAGTACCTTAGATACTATAATTTTTGTATGTTTTCGGTTAAGGTGTTGATAAACTTTTGTAACGGATTTTTAATCATCATGGCTACCATAGGATTGAATTTTCCATAAAAAATCAATTGGATTCGGCTAGAATTTTCATCTAGCTTTGTGATGTTTTTGGTTAATGTAAACGGAAACTTATCGTTGGTAGAACCCAATACTAATTTCGAAGAAGGTACTTGTTCTTGCAGTTTTAACCTGATTTCAGGCATCCCTTTTAAGGCAAATAGGAAAGAATCGCTATCGGCTTCAAATTTTTCTATACTTTCGGGCATTAGTTGCTCAAAATTTTTAACATCTGCTAAAAATTCGTACAATTCGCTTTCAGATTTTTGTACGTTTACTATCGGGCTTTCTAAATTCATATTAATAGTACTTTTTTTTAATTCAATTTTAGTTTATAATTTACCGAATACCAATTCTATCATGGCCATTCGCTTGGATTTTTTCGCCAGTTCTGTAAGGTTTCTAATTCATTTTCGGCGATATAATTGGTTTCAATGCCTTGTTGCAATACATAGCTATAATCGCTTAATGTTGTTAATTCTACATTAGCATCGCTAAAATTTTGAGAGGCAAATGCAAAGCCATATGAAAAAATGGCCACCATGCCTTTTACCAGTAAACCTTCTTCTTGTAAGGCTTTTACTGCATGCAAGCTACTTTTGCCAGTGCTTATCAAATCTTCAACCACCACTACCTGTTGCCCTTTTTCTGCAACCCCTTCAATTTGGTTTTTTCTGCCGTGTTTTTTAGGTTCGGGCCTTACATAGATAAATGGCACGCCGAGTTCTTGTGCTACTAAAACCCCCATGGCGATTGCTCCGGTAGCTACACCGGCAATAACATCGGGTTTGCCATATTTATTTTCTATAATTTTGGCTAAGTTTTCGCGTAAAAAATTACGGATTGGCACATACG
>DRQI01000529.1 GCA_011330545.1 Flavobacteriia bacterium | reverse complement strand
TTTTTGCCTATCCTAATAATTATAACCATTATGTAAAATATTATAAAAATACTTATCAACACGGAGGGGTTTCATTAGAAGAAATGATTATTCCTTGTGTAATTATGGACCCTAAATAAAGAGGTGGGCGCATAGCAGTTAACTTAAAGTATCACTTTGTATTAAAACAGTATTAATCTATTTATTAATAAGTTACAGCTAACCTCAAAAATGAAAAACTGCAAGTGAAAAAATATATAAAAGATGGAAAAGAATGTGTTCTATGTATTGCTCGGAAAAAACTAATTCAAGTAACGCCAGAAGAAATTGTCAGGCAAGAATTTATTTCAAGTTTAGTAACTAAATATGGTGTGCCAGAAAAATTTATAAATGCAGAAATTCCTTTATCATATTTTGTAAAAGGAAAAAAAGGACGAGTTGATATTTTAGTATCTGCAATTGGAGAAGAAGATGAAATGAACTATCCATTGATGGTTATTGAATGTAAAGCCCCAAATGTTCCAATTACAGATAAAGTTTTTGAACAAGCAGCATATTACGATAATGTTCTACAAACTAAATTAATGATTTTAACAAATGGAACTGATACATTAGTCTTTGGTTGGAATGAAAAAGAAAATGAATATCAAGAAGTAAAAGAAATTCCTAATTATTCAAACTTAATCAAAAATTGTGAAATTAAGTTTATAGATATAATAGAGAATAAATGGAAAAGACCAAATCATAAATCAAGAATAACTGAAAACAGAAATGAATTATTAAGTTGGGGAAATATTGGAGAAGATACTGAATTGAAACTTGTACCTTTTTTGACTAATTTAGTTGGACTGCTTTATGAAGAAAAAATAAAAATCAGTAATTTACCGTTAAAAAACAAACGATTTGTTTCAGATGGTGGTTTAAGATTTACAACCTTTGGGAATTCAGCAGGTGGAAGTTTCGCAGGTGATTATAGATATTTTTTGGTAGAAAATAAAAATGATGAAACAGAATTAGTAAGTATTTCTGTGATGGGAAAAATAAGTGCAAAAAACCATCCGAAATGGGGAAATAGTAAAGGATATACATTACTAAATATTGCAATTGATGATTTTGAAAACAGTCATTTATCACTTGAATATTCGATTGACAGATTTGTTAAAATCGAGAATGAAAAATATTCATTTTGGCACGATGGAACTTTAACAGTTGGAAATAAAGGACGCGCAAAAAATAAAGACGTTATTGATTTTGTAAAACTAAAAACACCTAAATTAGTGTCAGGAAATAAAATCTATTTAGGAACTGTTGACAATTCAAAACCATTAGAGTGGAAAGATAAAGAAGTTAAAAAACTAATTGCAAATTTCATTGAATATGGGTTTGTAAGAGATGAATTTAGAAAAATGAGAAAAGAAGGCAGGCTATAACAAAAAATATACGTAATTGCGGTTTGTTGCTTTACCAAAAATTTGTACCTTTGAACAAAGCGAAGTGAAAGACCGAAAGTAAGTGCTAAAAAGTCCGCAACTAGGCATATTCAAACCGTTACACTTGCTATTTATGATATAATATATGTGAAGTTTTACCAAATATCATATAGTATTGTTAGCTTACAGCCCACGCTAGAATGAATTATAAAAAGCACAAAACAGCACTTCAAAAAAATGGATATTCTATAGTGCCGGGTATTTATTCTGATATGGAGATTGGCCAAATTTTAAGCTATATAGAAAATGCCGGTACAGACGGAAACTCTTTTTTAAAAGCAAAAGGCCTATTTGCTATTCGGCAACTGATGAATGTCATACCCAAATTAAGAGAAATTATCTTCAACCAACAACTAACCGAATTGCTTTCTTTTTTATTCGGCACTAAATTTTTTTTAACAAAAGCTATTTATTTTGACAAACCCATTGCATCGAATTGGTTTGTTGCCTATCATCAAGACCTAAGCATTTCGGTTGATAGGAAATCTGATTTGGAGAACTATGTCAATTGGACTTTTAAAAGAGGCCAATACGGAGTACAGCCACCTGTACATATTTTACAAAATACCATCACGGCTAGGATTCATTTAGATGATACCGGCGAAATGAACGGAGCCTTAAAAGTAATTCCGAAATCACATTTAAAAGGTATTTATAGGCCTGAAGAAATAGATTGGAGCCGAGAGATAGCACAGCTGTGCGAAGTAGAAAAAGGGGGCGTAATGCTGATGAAACCTTTAACCTTTCATGCCTCCGGAAAAACCGGCAATAAAATGCCGCGAAGGGTATTGCATTTAGAATTTTGCAATCAAGAGTTAGCCGAGCCTCTCAAATGGGTAGAACGCGTTGGAGTGCTATCCTAATGTTAATTGTACCGGGCAAATAAAACATTGCGAAATCAATCTTATTTTTTTAACAACTTCTTAAATTTTGTTATAAATTTTTACTGATTTGGTAGTAATTATTACTAATAAAATGCTCAAATTTGTCACCTGAATTTTTCAATAAAAAATCGATGAAAAAACACAATTTTAGTGCGGGGCCATGTGTATTGCCCCAAGAAGTATTAAAAAAAGCATCAGAAGCCGTCTTAAATTTCAATCACAGTGACTTATCACTGATAGAAATTTCACATAGAAGTGCTGATTTTGTTGCTGTTATGGAAAAAGCACGAAGTTTAGCCTTAGAATTATTGGGTTTAGAAAATAAGGGCTATTCGGTTCTTTTCCTACAAGGAGGTGCCAGCTTAGAATTTTTAATGGTACCCTATAATTTATTAAAAGCAGGTGGCAAAGCAGCATATTTGGATACCGGAACCTGGAGTTCAAAATCTATCAAAGAAGCAAATTTATTCGGCACCATTGATGTAGTGGCTTCTTCCAAGGATAAAAATTACAGTTATATCCCTAAAGGATACAGTATCCCTACCGATATTGATTATTTTCATTGTACCAGTAACAATACTATTTTTGGCACACAGTTGAAATCGTTTCCCAAAACAGATAGTTTGTTGGTTTGCGATATGAGTTCCGATATTTTTTCGCGTCAGCTAGACTTCTCTCAATTTGACCTTATCTATGCAGGTGCACAAAAGAATATGGGCCCTGCCGGAACCACGTTAGTTGTGGTAAAAGAGTCTATTTTAGGGAATACCGGAAGAAAAATTCCTTCAATGCTCGATTATCAAGTGCATATTTCGAAAGACAGTATGTTCAATACACCTTCGGTTTTTGCCGTATACGTTTCTATGCTAACATTACAATGGTTAAAAGACTTAGGAGGTATTGCAGCCATTGAAAAGATAAATAATGCCAAAGCCACATTATTATATAACGAAATAGACTCGAATCCGCTATTTGAAGGCGTAGCGGCCAACGAAGACCGGTCGCATATGAACGTTACCTTTACCTTGACTGACGACTCGTATAAAGATACGTTCGACCGTTTATGGAAAGAAGCCGGTATTAACGGAATTAACGGCCATCGCTCTGTAGGCGGCTATCGGGCAAGTATTTACAATGCTTTGCC
>DRQI01000528.1 GCA_011330545.1 Flavobacteriia bacterium | reverse complement strand
GCTAAAACTATCTTTCAGCAGCTTGGCACTGTCTTTTTTTGACAAATAAGGCATACAAAAACCACAGATAATACCATCGTATTTACCGGGTAGGGTATGTAATTTTCTACAATCCATAACTTCAAATTCGGTGGTAGGGATATTCTTTTTTGCCAATGCAATCATGTTTGGGGCTGCGTCAATGGCTTTTATATTGAAACGGGAATTTTTTGATAGGAGATACTTGGTAATATTTCCGGGGCCACAACCAATTTCTAAAATAGCTGCATTTTTTTTTGAGAGGTGATTACAGAAAATATCATAGGTGTCATCATACAAGTCGAGTTCCATAAACGTATCTTGGTAAACGGAAGCAATCTTATTCCATGTATTAAAAGTTGTTGTATATCGGTTCATTTGGTTTTGGTACATACAAATATACAAAAATGTGCTACTCCTAGAGGATTACTATGGTTTGTGGCATAGGTTCTATAGGAGTAGCACAGGTTGGCCGGTAAATTTATAAATCTACTTTCTTTTAAACCACTCCGGCCGTTTTAATAAGGCCGTTAATGCAGTAAGGGCTACAAAGACAATTTGTGGAATAAAATTATCACCTATTTGCATGTGTGCAGAAATTGTCCCGCCAAGGAAAACCAAGACAGCGATAAACCCTAAAGCAAAGGTTTTAGGAATGGCAAATAAGATACCTGCTGTTAGCGCCACGATTCCGATAAGGTATATATTATCGTAATAGTAAGGACTCAACCGGGTGATCATTTCTTTGTAAGGCTCAAAACCTATTAATTTTAAGATTCCGCTTATTATTAATACTGTTGACAAAAGGTAATTAATACTGTTTCCTATAATTCTTTTTGTTTTTGTGTTCATTGTTTTACGTTTTTTTATTGAAAAAGTTTAAATGAGTTCATTAAATGAATTCAAAATGTATATCCTATATGAAGTGTGGCAAATATGACAATGGGAGCGATGTCATATTTACTGTTTCCCAATGTATTTGTACCTGAAAATTTTGAGGTAATGCCAAATCCGCCCCAAGGTTTTATATAAAAACCGGTATCAAAAAGTTGCCATGTGTAGCCACCATAGGCCATGAGTAGGCCATTGGTAAATTTTTCATTTCCGGCAATAGAGCTATTTTTGATTTTGTATTCCTGTAACCCGAGTTGGCCTCCTACAAACCATTTTTTATTGACTTTGCTAAGATGGTATTCGCCAAAAAACCCATAGCCTTGATTGAGGCGTACATCCCAACCTTTGCCCTTATTTTTTTTATTGAGGTCTACTAATGCATTGGGCATATCCATGGCATAAGCTCCAATTCCGAGCAAAAGATGTTTGTTGTTTTTGGGTTTGATCCTGAGGTGTATCCCGTAACCGTTAAACCCGAAAGTTACAGGATCAATTTCTAGGGAAATATTGCTTTTAGATTCTTTGAGGGTATTATTTTGTTGCGCGAACATATTGATATTGCTACAAAGCAATATTGTAAATACGGTTATTATTTTTTTGAAAGAGGTGTTCATATTGTTTGTTTTTAAATAGTTATACGATATATTAATTATATTTAGTTATTACATAAATAAATTTTAGAATTTTATTTTTGTAATGTTTCAATTTGGGCGAAGCCCTTTAAGGTAATCATCCTTGTATAGTGTAACCCGTTTTCTTGGGCGAACTGTTTGAGGGGATTATTTTTATGCCAAGGCCCGGCACGGTTTTTTGTAGCATAGTACCATATATAGACACTTAGGTTTTTAGCAGAAAGAAATTGTTGGGTAAGCGTTAGAAAGTTTCCTTTTCCGGTAGGTGTGAGTACCAATATTTTACCGTCTTTTTTTACTAGGCGCAAGGCTTCTTTTAATAGATGTTCTGATGCCGTCGGATGTAAATTAAACAAGACATTGCAGAGGCTTATGTAATCGAAATCAGCATCCTTAAAAGGAAGGTTTTGTCCTGCTTTTGTATGGACTAATGTTACTGTTGGGCTTTGTATTTTTTTCTTCGCCTCTTTTAACATATCAAGACTAGTGTCAACGCCTATACATTCAACCTCTTTTTCGTTAGAGAGTATTTGGATGAGTTTTCCTGACCCGGTGCCTATATCTAGTAATTTTCGGTTTTTATCAATGGCATTGATAACCGGATTTAAAAATTGCCGGTACCATGGCGCTTCTTGAATGGTTGAAAAGAAAGTTGAAAATTTTAAATTTATGAACGTCATATTAGGTATATTTAGTTTAAGTAAAAAATTAAGTATTTATTTCGATTAGTATTTCTTCAATTGTTTTTTTTGCCAATGCTGTTTTGAGTTCATTTTCTGCGGTATTGAGTAAACTTTTAATTGAGTTTTGCGCCGCGTCGGGTTTTTTGCCTTCGGCTAAAATATTAAACGAAGTTTGAAATAGCGGTTTCCCTTTTTCTACGGCATTTAAAATTTCGAGCACGGTTATTTGCGAAGGTTTTTTTAACAACCGGATGCCGCCTTGTTTGCCTTCTTTGGTTTCGATAATATTGGCTCTATTGAGGCTTTGTAATATTTTAACAAGGGTAGGTTTCGGGATGCTTAAATATTTTGAAATATCTGACGTTGATAAAAACTCAAATTGTTTTTGCCGTATTTTATCTGAGATAAAAATGACTACCAAGATGGCTTTTGTAAATGATAATGAGTAACTCATACTATATATTCGTTATATTTAGTATGCAAATATATAAAAATTTTTTTAAAAACATAAAACCCTCATTGAGTAATTTGGCATAAAAAAGATGGGAGCCTCTACTTCATACTTTATCAAACGCAATATGTGCGAATATTATAGTTAGTATTGGTGCTCTATAAATAATATTTGAAAATTCCTTTGCAGGGGTTTCTTTTAAAAGTTTATGGTTTAATATCCAATTATCCATTGTACCTTCTTTTAAAAATTGCTTTAAT
>DRQI01000527.1 GCA_011330545.1 Flavobacteriia bacterium | reverse complement strand
GCCGAACCTCCTTGAAAAGTCGAAATTAAGGTATCGGGCATCGGATGGAACAAAAACGGAATTTCTAAGCGGTCACAGTGCTCTTTTAGCCGCGTAGCAATAGCGGCAATGAGCATACTTTTACCGGTTCCGGGAATACCGTAGCCCATAAATACGGGCATAAAGCCTCCCAACTCTTGAAAGGGATTCTTTTTTGCTAAAAAATCATAACTCAACAAACGTTCTGTCAATCGCCGTGCAAAATGTTTGGCATCTTTGTTACCAACAATTTGCTCAAATTGTACTTTGTTGAACTCTATACTTTTTGCTGTACCTGAAAATACATTGTTCCAACCGGAAACGGCAAAATCTGAATTTTCTAATTTATAGGTTCTGTCTTCTATGGTTTCTGTATATTCTAAGGTACTTTTTCGGAGTTGAATTTCGTCTATCAATGCCTCAAAATACACTACCGTAAAATTGATAACATCTTTATCGCTTTTGATAATATCGGGATGCCCTAAGTATTTATCGTAATAAAATAAGCTACAGGCAATTCCTTTTAAGGGTGATAATAAGGATACTTCGGGAATTCCGGCAAACTTCTGTTTCATCACACTTAAATCATCGGAAGCATGTGGTTTTAGATTGTATAGGATATTATAAGCGGTGGCAAAAAGCATAAAGGCCGTAGCGGTGTGCATTTTACTCTCGTATTCCCGTTTTCCGGCAGTATCTAAAGCCGATTTATTTTCAATTAAGGTTGATAGTCCTGAGGCATCATAATAATTATCTTTTATCCAAATGCCTAATGCCAAGCCTTCCTGAACGGCAAATAGGGTTTGGTTTAGGTAAATGGGAATGGCAATAGAATCGGGCAATAACCGTTTTTTGAGGGCTAAGATGGTTTTTGAAACTGAAGTAATAGAAACCGAACTTCCGTTATTGGCACGCGACAGGTATAATAAAATAGATTCGTCTTTTGCATTTTTATCTTTATTTCTGGCACGTTGCCCTTGCTCCCATTGAATACTTTTTAAATAAGAGGAGGCTTCATCGCGAAGCATATCTAATTCGCTTTGTTTTATGGGGAAGGTTGAATTGTGTTCCATGTTGTTGGTTCTGTGTTTTAATTCTGTGTTTCGGATTCAGGGTTTTGTATTCTTAGTTGCAATTTATTAATGGTGATAAGCCTACTCATATCAGTTTGATATCCTTTTATCAAAAGTATTATCTAGATGAAAGTGTTTAATTGAAAAGATTACTGTTATTCAGAGGTAGGTATGAGTGAAGAATCTCAACATTAAAGATTCTTCGCTATGCTTTTCTACCGCTAGCAGGCTCTGACACTCGTTTTCATATACACATTTTTAAATAACTTATTATTAATCAGGCTTTTATTTAATTATTGATTTATGAATCTTATAGTTTGTTGTTTTTTTTATTTCTTGACTGTCAATTATAACTTGTGTTTCTTATCATTTTTGACTGTCATTCCTGCGCAGGCAGGAATCCATTTATATGTAAGGCCTGGATTCCTGCTTTCGCAGGAATGACAATGTGATTTTTATTTAATTTTTTTAATACTCTTTGTCTAAAAAATTTATATTTTCTAGTAATTTCATCTATATCTTTTTAAGTTAGATTTCCATTTTCGCATTTATGTAAAGTTGCCTTGTGAAAATTAATTCCACTTACATCTAACTCATAATATTTAGTTAAATGTTATTATTCCTTTCTTAATCTTAAAACTATATAAAATAGAACTATCTACTTCTTTTCCGTTTAACTTTCCTGCTTTCCAATCTCCAAGTGAATTAAAAACATCTTCAATTTGCTTGTCTAGTTCGGCATTTTTTGTGTTGTTATCCATTTTACATTGAACCACTTCTCCTTTGCAATTAATAATTAGTCCTATCATTCCTTTGTCTTTATACTTCGGGTTCTTTTTTAAAAATTGAACTTCAGAATTTAGGCGTTTTAATATTTCATCTTTTGCTATTGGGCAAATGGCTTCA
This sequence comes from Flavobacteriia bacterium, assembly GCA_011330545.1. Classification (GTDB taxonomy): domain Bacteria; phylum Bacteroidota; class Bacteroidia; order Flavobacteriales; family Flavobacteriaceae; genus Aureibaculum. The sequence goes on along the minus strand of DRQI01000527.1, from coordinate 681 downwards.
TCTTGTCCATCTAAAGATGGAAAAAGAGCATACACTTCTTGTTTATTACATATTCCCTGAATATCTTCTTTAACCTCCAGTTTTGCAACAAATTGAGCAAATGTGGTTAATCCAATAAATCCTATCAATACGGTTAAAATTGTTTTTTTCATCTGTTTATATTTTATTTGTTGTTATCGGTTATACCTGCCTTGCCGAAAGGTGTATTCGCCAATAATCATTTATTCACTACGAATTATATTTTAAATTTAGAGCTCGTGAATTTTCGATTTCGGTTGGTATCCACTAAATCATCACGACTCATTTCATAATTTTCTATTTTCTTTCATTCTAACTGCAAACTGAAGACTGCTAACTGATTACTTAATCTTCAAGTCCGCCATCTGAATCGGTGGTTTATCCAATTCATTTAAAACCTCAGGGGTTTTGTTATACAATAACTGTATAATTCGATGGGGAGCAAATACATATTTTTTTCGTGATACTTCATTCCACCGTTGTAAGGTTTGCCTGCTGAAATATCCTCCTTCGGTAAAAGTACCTCCTGATATTACCTCATCTACACGTAAAGAAATGGCATACGATTCTAAGGGAATTTCTTTGTTGGCGATGCTCTTTAAAAGCGTATGGGTAATAACATTTTCATCTTTGGCAAATACATTATGTAACGGCCCTAAATCT
>DRQI01000526.1 GCA_011330545.1 Flavobacteriia bacterium | reverse complement strand
CTAAAGAATGACGGTATCCAAAATATAGGCAGAAATTTTGTTGTAGGGGTTCGTTTTGAAATATAGTTGGCTCTATACCCATTTTAGTAAATAATAAAAGAAGGCGTCATTAAACCTCAGTTGCAAAGTGCCAGCATAGCTTAACATCAAAGAAGGCCAACAATGGGATGCCGGGCGCTGCGGTTATTAAAATGCAATGTTCTTTTGAATGACAGTTGGTGTAATTTTACAAGACCAACCTAAGTTTGTTTTACAGGCTATGTGCTATTTAAATCAGCACAAAATAGTAAAGACATTCCCACAAGGCCTTAGAAGCCTTGAAGGTGTTACAAAAATCACACCTTCTGAGAAGGTGGCTTTGGAAAACTTCTATAAGGGGCAATGGGCAAATAGATTTTATAAATAGGCCTGAAATAGTAGGCAAAGCCAAGAGGACATTACCATCAAAGCAGATGGTTTTTCAAAGTAAAATAAAACTACAAGGTTTCATAAACCTTGCCGGAGGGTTGTGGTATAAAATAGAATACTATAAACTATTCACTATTTGCTAATTATAGACGTTATTAAACCCAAATTATGCAATAGACTTCCTATTCCGTTCAGAAATCACTGCAAAATAGGTCGTTTCACTGTGTTTTCAAAATTAACCGTAGCGGTGCTACGCCTAATTTAGTAAAACACCCTATTTTATTGTGCTTTCCTAACTCATAACGTAACTCTATTGTATAATCTGGGTTAAATAATTTGTAACTATAAAAATGAGTGTGTTCTCGATACATTTTTAGTTGTGAAAACTGTTGGTTTTTACAGCTAAAAACACTCGAATCGACGTTATGACAAGCTAGTTATAAACGCCCATATGTTATTTGCATTCTGAAATTTTGTTATTTAAATTTAACACACTGCTTTCGACATAGAATTATCTATTTCTCAACATTTTATACAGTAATTAAATTTTTACTAATTTAGTCTCTATGAAAATCAAAGATACCATCGCTGAAGAATTTACCGAGTTTTCTAAAAACTATACCCAAGATATGATTGGCTGCGTGCCTCATTATCTTACATTAATGGCAAGTTTTACCGGGCAATTGCCCAAAAATTTCGATTCGAAACGCATCTTAGATTTGGGTTGTGGCAACGGAAATGTTACGGCAACACTGGTGCAGGAATTTCCTGATGCCGAATACACACTGTTAGATGCTTCGCAAGAAATGCTACACTTGTGTAAACAACAATTTAAAAAATACAATGTCAATTATATCGAATCTTATTTTCAAGAATATACTTTTCAAAAAGATTATTTTGATTTGATTGTTGCCGGTTTTAGCCTGCACCATTGTAATTCTGAAGAAAAGAGAAGCCTTTTTAAAGAAATTTATAAGGCCTTACAATCAGGTGGTATTTTTTCGTATACCGATTTAATGTTGAGTAAAAACAACCCTTACCATCCCACGTTGTTAAAAGAATGGAAAGTCTTTGTTGATGCGAATTTTCCGGATGGCGAAAAATGGAAATGGCTGCAAGAACATTACCGTGAATTTGACAAACCTGATGATTACCTCGACCAATTGGCTTGGCTAAAAGATGCCGGATTCACCTCGATTGAAATCACTACCAGAAAAGGCTATTGGATGCACCTTCAAATGGTAAAATGTTAAGCTGATAACCGGATTCTGCTCATACTAATGCCTTTAGTAGTATTTGGCTTTTGGCAACGGTTTCTTCCCACTCTTTTTCGGGAATACTGTCTTTGGTGATGCCGCCGCCGATATAAATCGTTAATTGGTCATCCAATACTTGCATACATCGTAAATTTACAAAGAGGCTTGAGGTATTGTCAATATTAATTTCCCCTAAAAATCCGGTATAAAACTCGCGCTGATATCCTTCGTTTTCTAAAATAAATTTTTTCGCCTCTTGTTGAGGGAGTCCGCAAACCGCTGGCGTAGGGTGTAATAATCGAATCAATTTATAAAGGGTTAACCCTTGTGATAACTCTCCTGAAATTGTGGTACAGAGGTGTAGTAAACTTCCTGCTTGTATGGTGGTAGGTTTTGAGATGGATACATTTATTAGTTTTTCAACAATATAATCGGTTACGAATTGCTGTTCTTCAATTTCTTTTTGTTGCCAAACCACCGCTACCTTGCCTCGGTAAACTTGTGTACCGGCCAATGCCATCGTAGTAAATGTATTGCCCCTAACTTTTAGCAATGTTTCGGGGGATGCTCCTATCCACAAGCCTATCTTTGGGTGAAACCATATATATACCAGCGCATTGGCATAGGTTGCCAATATCTTCTTAAACGTTTCTACGAGCCTAAAACCGGGATAATCTACTACTTGCTTTCTCGACATTACTACTTTCTTTACTCCGGTAGTTTTTAAAAAATCAATACTCCGCTCTATCAAATTCTGATATGTCAATTGGGTTTCTTCCGGCAGGGGCGGATAGTTGAATTTTCCTGTGCCAGTAATCGTTTCTTTGGCAAGCCCCAAAGGGGTTGCAGCAAGTATTTCTGATTCCGATAAGGGGAATAATATGGCAGGCTTTCTATCGTCAAAAGGTGCAAATACAAATCCCTGCTCGGTATAATTATTTGTATAGTACACAGTATCATTCTTTTGGATACACGCTTTTATTGTTTTTGCATGAGGATATCGATACCCGGCAAAAGGCAAAGAAATGTTGTAAGCGTGTTGTAGCCTTTCAAAAAAAGAAGAAGGTGTTATTTTCACAGTACAAATATATCAGTGGTAAAGTTACTGCAATGTTTTTAAAATTTCGTTTTTTATCAAGTCGAAATTCACCCAAACCAATCCGTGTCCGCCATTTTTAATCGTTACCATGGTAAATTTATCTGCGTCTATCTTTTGTTGTAGAATCATAGAATTTTCATAAGGCACAATCCTATCTTTATCTCCTTGGATATTGATGATTGGCGCGATACTGATATTCCATTGATTGTCATACTTGGGCAAATCTGACAAATGCGAATATTTCTCTTTTGCTGCCGCTTTTAACAAACTCGGAATCAGAGGGCGGGTGAGTTTCCACTTATAAAAATGAAGCATCCAAAACATTGGTTCTAACTTGCCTTCAACAGCACTCGCTAAAGATACTTTGTATTTAAAAGGTTTTGGTGATGCCAATACAATCGGGCCACCATACGAATAGCCTACCAATACAATTTTTTCGGGAGGTATGCCTTTGATGACATCGTGTAAAATTTCCAATTCAAAAGCTATAGAGCCTTGTACATTTCCGGCATTTCCGGGGCCATAGCCGATTCTGTCATAGCCTATGATATTGGCTTTTGAATTTAATAACGAATCTTTAAAATACCGCTGATAATCTAAGGCTGAACCCGGTGAGCCGTGAACAAATACCAATGTAGGCAAGAGCGTATCAAGGTGCTGTTGCATGGTTATCACCCGATATTTATACTTTTTATAGGTATTGTAATAAATGTGTGGCGGGTGATGCGAATTGGCTAATTTTTCAAGGACTTTTTCGTCAGAACTCGGTTGTAAAAGTATATGGGCGGCTATAAAGAGTCCGATCAAAAGTACTCCGATAACAATGCCTGTAATTTTGAAAATCTTTTTGAATATTCGCATTGAAAGTTTTTATCTTTTCGACAATACTATAGTCGTGAGCTTACAATGAGAAATCAATTTATTTTGTTCATCAACAATTTTTATTTCCCACAAATGTGTTGTTTTACCTTTATGGATAGGCGTTGCCGTAGCAATAACTTTTCCTTCTTTAACACTCCCTAAATGATTGGCAGTAATTTCAATACCTCTTACCATCTGTGTTTCTGTATCTATAGAAAGTACCGAAGCATAACTACCAACGGTTTCTGCCAATGCAACCGTAGCGCCACCGTGCAGTACCCCATCGGGTTGGTGTACTTTACTGGTTACCGGCATACTGGCAACTACTTTATCATTGCTTACTTCAATAATTTCTATTCCCAATGTTTCCATCAAGGTATTCTTACAAACACTATTTAATCTTGCCAATGCCGTTTTTGTATCCATACAGGTATGCTGTTTTGGGTAAAAGTACTAAAAAGTTGAAGAATAACGAATAACTCAATATTTGATTCTAAATATATACCTTTGCCGAAAATCTGTACTCAGAATATGATTTATAAGATTCGCTTGATATTGGATACCGAACAAGATGTCATTAGAGACATTGCTATTAGTGACGAGGCTACTTTAGAAGACTTACACACTGTAATAACTAATGCTTTCGGTTTTGACGGTACAGAAATGGCCTCTTTTTATCTCAGTGACAATCAATGGAATCAGGGGGAAGAAATTCCTCTGTTTAATATGAGTGAGTCTAATGATGCCGTGTGCATGCAAAATTTTTATATCAAAGATGTACTTTCTAAAGATAAAAATAAACTCATATATGTGTATGATTTTTTTTCGATGTGGACATTTTTTGTTGAATTGATAACCGTTGCCGAAGATACCGGCCAATTTGATTTACCGAGTTTATTAGTTTCTGTAGGTACCATGCCGAGTGAAGCTCCTCAAAAACAATTTATCAGTGATACCGAAAATGACGATGCTGAAAACTATAATACCTTGGAAAACTTTGATGATTTTGACTTTGATAATTTTGATGAGTTTATGAATTAATGTGTAACTATTCAGGTCGTCCCGTTTTGAGGCAGAAATCAGCTATTCTTTTGATTGTAAAAGAAAAATTTCACAAAAACACGCAAAAAAAAAGCATTTTATTAACGAAATGTAATCTCCTGAAAAGTTACAATCGTTAAATTGGTGTACTCATTGCCTTATGATTTTCGGAATAAACCCTTCCGTCCACGCCGTAAGCGCGTCTCGGGGTGGTAATTTTTAAATTTCTTAACTAATATGCTGCTTCATTTTGAGGCATAAAATGTGAGTGACTGAATAGTTACATTAATGCAAGTTTTAATGTTTTGACGTTTCCTTATAGCCGGGCTTTAATGTCATACATAATTGTATTCTCAAACTAGAAAATCTTTCTTTCTGTTACAAATTGTATATTTGCTCGTCTTATTAAAGTAATTAAACCGCCCTATCCTTGGAAACAATCTTATCTTTAAAAAATCTTGACAAAAAATTTGGTGCTGTCCATGCCGTAAATAACCTTTCTTTTGATATTCAAAAAGGAAATGTTTACGGAATTTTAGGCCCTAACGGTAGCGGGAAATCGACTACGCTGGGTATTATTCTGAATGTTGTTAATAAAACTTCAGGCAGCTTTAGTTGGTTTAACGGAGCTATCTCTACGCATCAAGCCCTTAAAAGAGTAGGTGCCATTATTGAACGCCCTAATTTTTATCCGTACATGACGGCTACTCAAAATTTAAAATTAATCTGTAAAATTAAAGAAGTGCCTTATGATAAAATTGATGAAAAACTAAAAATTGTCAATTTATATGAGCGCAGGCATAGCAAATTCAGGACATATTCATTGGGAATGAAACAGCGCTTGGCCATAGCCTCTGCCCTACTTAATGACCCTGAAATATTAATTTTGGACGAGCCTACCAATGGCCTAGACCCACAGGGAATCCATGAAATTAGAAAAATTATTAGAGAAATTGCCGGCCAAGGCACTACCATTTTACTGGCATCGCACTTGTTAGACGAAGTAGAAAAAGTATGTACCCATGTGGTGGTCATTAGAAATGGTATTAAACTTTATTCGGGGCGCGTAGATGAAATGACAGCTTCTAAAGGCCTTTTTGAATT
>DRQI01000525.1 GCA_011330545.1 Flavobacteriia bacterium | reverse complement strand
GTACTACAAAAAAAAGAAATAAACCTTCTTGAACAAAAAGCCGAAATAAGCAATCTTCAGCGTATTTTATTAGGAGTGGCATTTTTATTATCCTTAATAGGATTCTATGCACTACGACAAAAATTAAAACGCAATAAGCTTGAAAAGGAAAAACTAGATCTCGAATTAGATTTTAAAAAGAAAGAGTTAACTACCCATGCATTACATTTAGCAAAAAAGAATGAAGTACTGGAAGGCTTAAAACAAAAAGCTGAAGAACTAAAAACGGCCGAAAATGGCCAAAACGGATACCAACAATTAATCAGAACTATCAATTTTGACTTACAAGATGATAATAACTGGAAAAACTTTAGTAAATATTTCCAAGAAGTCCACAAAGACTTTAATAGTAAGGCTCAACAAAAATACCCCGAAATTACGAGCAACGATTTACGCCTAATGGCACTTTTAAAAATGAATCTCAGCTCAAAAGAAATTGCCAATATCTTAAATATTTCTGTTCCCGGAATTAAAAAAGCACGAAATAGACTTAGAAAAAAACTCGGCATTACCCCTAAAGATTCTCTAGAAGCGCTTATTATATCGATATAATTACATGTTAAAAACTCTCTGAAACACCTTCAAATTAAGGCTTTTTCATTATGTCACCCTTTTGTCACCCCTCCTTTTTTTTTCGCTCATAATCTAGGCTTTATGTTTGTGATGTCATTAAATTGACAAAACCGTTTTGTGGTGTCTTGCGCCTACCGGGGCTGCAGACCTTTACCGCGCAAGGTCACACAAAACAAATATAAAGTTTAACCACAAAACAAAAAGTGATGAGAACAATTTATAGATTATCTTTTAGATTTTTTAGCGCGGTATTAATTATCAGCACCTTAGCCTGTAGCAAAGATGATTCCATTACAGACTTGAACCCAAATCAATCCAATCTCACTATCGAAGAAGTAGTAGCGAGAGGCAATGCTTTCGAAGATTTTGCAACTACAACCACACCTCCGGAAGATATACCAGGTACGGAAGAAATGTTTAGTCAAAATTATACGCTAAACGACACAATAGATCAATGGCGATGTACCCGAAAAAAAGTGAGTGTTTCAGGGGGCACAGGCGAGTTTCCGCTTTTTAATACAAATGCTTCTGTAATTTTTCCGGGAAATTTACTTCAAGGCAAAACATTATCACAAGCTACCCCCTCAGATATTGTTGTAAAACGTGCCGGTGGCAAAATAACGTATAACTTGGTAACCGGAAATCCCCAAGCAACGGTTGAGGTCGATAAAATAGACCAAGGTACTGTTAACCAAGCTATGAATGACGTTATTGCCGAAAATGGTGATATTACCCCTGCAAATTTCGTACTTGACGTAACAGCCATTGAATCAAAAGAACAGCTGGCACTAGAACTGGGGCTAACTGTATCTACTCTTGCCAGTAAAGTTAACAGTAACTTCTCCCTAAATACCAGCCAAGAGTATAGCAGTGTTTTGATAAAACTCACGCAACAATATTATACTATGAGCTATGTAAAACCCACTAGTTTAGACGAAGTGTTTGACCCAAGCGTTACTCCCGAAGAATTAGCGAGATTTATTCAACCCGATAATCCCGCAACCTTTATATCATCTGTAACCTACGGACGCATATTTTATATGTTATACGAATCTACCGCATCTGCAGAAGATATGAAGTTTGCTTTAGAAGGCGGATATAACACCATAAGCAATCAAGCATCAGGTAGTGTAGACCTAAACTTTTTAAAAGAATACAACAACCTTTCTGTAAAGGTTATCGCATATGGAGGTGATTCTGAAGGAACCTTAAATGCTATTGGCGCTACATTTGTGGGTGAAGAGGCCGTGACAAATCATATTCAAGAAATTGTTGAAAGGTTGGCTGCTTCTAGCGATATTGCCGGTGGTTTACCCTTGTCGTATGTTGTTAATAGTTTGGAAGACCCAAGCCAAATTGTAAGTACCAATCTTGCCACGGAATATGATGTGGTAGAATGTGTAAATATTAGTGAGGGATTACCTAAATATACTAATTTACGCGGCAGTGTAGATGCCGCTTTGTATGCTGGAATTAATACTCAGACATGGGGAGAAGCTGTCAATTCAATATCCAATATTCTCTTCGATAAAAATGGAATATTTATACACATTAATGATGAAGGAAATACATCAGGAGAGTATAACCTAGAAGATATAGGCCCCTCAAACATTGACTATCCCTTTGAAACAGATGGGATAAGCGCCGCCGCATTTAGGCCTAGTGGCAGTGACACTAGTGACGGTATCTATTTTTTCAATACAGTTGGAAATAAATACAGTCTTTATTTAATTAACAGCGTTACTGCTAGGGGCGTATTTCTTGACGCTCTAAATATTAGTTCATTGGGCAATGACATTCCATTTTCAAATATTGGCGCAGCTATGGATGTCTCTATTGGAGGTCGAAAATTATTGTGCCTGTTTAATGAAGAAGGTACAGAATATACCATTCGAGAAGGTGCTACATTTACATCCGTCAGATCTATTAAAGACTTTCAGGTAAAAATAAGTGGGGGTTCATTTGAAATACCTTTTGACAAGGTAGGTGCAGCTATGCGTGTTGACCTTGCAGATGAAAACAGAACGGTATTAGCAATTTTTGATGAGCCAGGTACTCAATATATTTTCTTTGATATAGACACTGATGAGTTTATAGGGCCTTTTAATATGTGATCACTCATTAAATAAATGAATATAAAAAGGCCCCGACCAATTATTGGTTGCGGCTTTTTTATATTACAATTAAGGGTACCGCAACATTAGGTGAAATTTTGGAAACTAAAAATTGAAGTGTACGATGTGCCTTCTAGTTGTAATTAAAATAGACCTTATGTGAATTAGATAAAAAAGCAAGCTACTTAGCTTGTTTTTTTATGCTATTTTGTGCCGCTAATTGAAACGCGGCATAAGCATTTAAAACACCTCCCGATTTACACAAATCGCTATATTCTAATTTTAAGAGTGTATTCTTATCAATTCGAACTCGTGTTTTTACTTGGTATTTAGAAGCTGATGCTAAAATAATTTCTTTCACTTCTCTAGCTGACAATTCGGGGTAAAAAGAAAATAGCATAGCGGC
>DRQI01000524.1 GCA_011330545.1 Flavobacteriia bacterium | reverse complement strand
TTGTAAGATGCGCAAATGCGGGGCTTCGCGGTGTTCGGCAATGAGTTTTTCAACGGTTTCCCGGCCTAAAAAGGTAAAGATTTTAATATATTTTTCGGTATCGGCATCCGAAGCATTCAACCAATATTGGTAAAATTTATACGGTGATGTGCGTTTGGCATCTAACCAAATATTGCCACCTTCAGATTTTCCGAATTTCGTACCGTCGGCTTTGGTGATTAAAGGGCAGGTAATGGCATAGGCTTTTCCCTGTACTTTGCGGCGTATGAGTTCAGTACCCGTAGTAATATTTCCCCATTGATCAGAACCGCCCATTTGGAGTTTGCAATGGTGTTTTGTATACAAATGCAAAAAGTCATAACCCTGAATGAGCTGATAGGTAAATTCGGTAAAACTCATCCCTTCTTTGGCATCGGGATTCAAGCGATTTTTTACTGAATCTTTGGCCATCATATAGTTTACCGTAATGTGTTTGCCGATATCACGGGCAAAGTCTAAAAATGACAGGTTTTTCATCCAGTCGTAATTATTGACCATTTCGGCAGTATTTTCGGCTGAAGAAGAAAAATCTAAAAAGCGCGCCAGTTGTTTTTGAATACCATTGCTGTTTTTGGTAAGGGTGGCTTCGTCTAATAAATTGCGTTCTGACGATTTTCCCGAAGGGTCGCCAATCATTCCGGTAGCACCACCTACCAATGCAATGGGCTTATGGCCTGCCTGCTGAAAGTGCATCAATAAAATAATCTGTACCAGGCTGCCGATGTGCAGTGAATCGGCAGTGGGGTCGAAACCGATATAGGCGGTGGTTGTTTCTTTTGAAAGTTGCTCTTCGGTACCTTCAATCATCGTGTGCAAGAGGCCTCTCCACCGTAGTTCTTCAACAAAATTTTTCTTCATTTGTTTTCAAATTTCCGCAAAGATATGTTTATCACAATTGAATTACAAAGTATTCAGGGCTAAAAGTAAGACTTATAAACGCTCTCCTGATTTCCATCTTCGAGCACCCGTCTTCGAGCTTCTATCTTTCAACATCACTCATATTCTTGATACAAAAAGTCATTGTACGGAAACCTCGACACGTGTATTTTTTTTACGGCTTCAAAAACGCTGTCTTTAAAAGCATCGATATTTTCTTTGTTTAATGCCGAGATAAACAGGCAGCTATCGTCTAATTTTGCCATCCAAGTGTGTTTCCAATCGGCTAAGGTAAAATGTGCTTTGGTTTTTTCGGTAACCAAATCATCGGCATCGATGGTTTTATGGGTATAGGCATCTATTTTATTAAAGACCATCAAAGTAGGTTTGTCGGAACAGCCGATTTCATCGAGAATTTTATTGACAGAATCGATATGTTCTTCAAAATTAGAATGCGAAATATCAACGATGTGCAGTAGCAAATCGGCCTCACGGACTTCATCAAGAGTAGATTTAAACGATTCTACCAATTGGGTGGGGAGTTTTCGTATAAACCCAACGGTATCAGAGAGTAAAAACGGAATGTTTTTAATAACTACTTTCCGCACCGTAGTATCTAGGGTGGCAAAGAGTTTGTTTTCGGCAAAAACCTTGCTTTTGCTGATGACGTTCATCAGGGTAGATTTGCCTACATTGGTATAGCCTACCAAAGCTACGCGTACCATTTTTCCTCGGTTGCCGCGTTGTATGGCCATCTGTTTGTCAATGGTAACGATTTTCTTTTTTAGCAAGGCTATTTTATCGCGTATAATCCGCCTATCGGTTTCTATTTCGGTTTCTCCGGGGCCGCGCATACCGATACCTCCACGTTGCCGTTCGAGGTGTGTCCATAATCCGGTTAACCGGGGCAATAAATATTGATATTGTGCCAATTCTACTTGTGTACGGGCATAGCTGGTTTGTGCGCGTTGCGCAAAAATATCGAGTATCAGTGTGGTTCGGTCGAGTACCTTACACTCTAAAATACGTTCGATATTTTTTTGTTGCCCCGGCGACAGCTCGTCATCAAAGATAACGGTACTCACTTCGTTGGCCTCAATAAATTGGCGTACTTCTTCTATTTTACCGGTACCGATAAAGGTTTTAGGATTGGGCATAGCTACCTTTTGGGTAAAGCGTTTGATGACTTCGCCCCCGGCGGTATAGGTTAAAAATTCTAATTCGTCTAAATATTCTTTAGATTTTTCTTCATCTTGGGCTTGGCTGATAATCCCTATCAACACCGCTTTTTCAAAATCTAATTTCTTTTTTTCAATCATAAGGCAAAGGTAATGAGATTAGCGATGCGATAAACAAATATTTTTGTACTTTCGGGTTTTATATCTAAGCATTTTGAGCGAAACTACCACACCTGAGAACCTGTATACCGTTGCATTTTATAATCTGGAGAATTTATTTGACGTTTATGACGACCCCAATACCTTGGATGACGATTTTACGCCTGAAGGCAGAAAAAAATGGAATGCCAAACGATACCAACGAAAAATAAAAAAGCTGAGTGCTGTTATTTCGCAAATAGGAACTGACGAAAGTAATACGGCACCGATTGTTATCGGATTGGCAGAGGTTGAAAACTTGCAGGTGCTTACCGATTTGGTAAATTCAAAAAAGCTGCGAGGGTTTCACTATGGCATAGTACATTATGATTCGCCCGATGAACGCGGTATTGATGTAGCCTTTTTATATCAGAAAAAATATTTTGAATATCTTGATTCTAAAACAGTTACCTTATTATTATACGATGAGGAAGGGCAGCGTGATTACACAAGAGATATTTTATGGGTAAAAGGAAAACTAAAAGGCGAACTGTTCTATTTTATAGTAAACCATTGGCCTTCGAGACGCAAAGGAACGGCAGAAACAGAGCACAAACGTATTGGAGCCGCGAAGCTAAACCATGAAATTATTGCTACCATTAATGATACAACCGAAAACGCTAAGATCATCATTATGGGCGATTTTAATGACGGGCCGCGGAATACCAGTATCAAACAGTATTTGGTAACCGAACAATTTTACAACCCTTTTGAGTCTATTATCGATAAAGGCAATGGTAGTTTAAAATACGATGACGAATGGCTTTTATTTGACCAGATTATTTTGAGTAAAAACTTTTTTGATACTTCGGTGAAGGTCCCGGCTTTTAAACAGGCAGCGGTTTTTGACGATTATTTTTTAAAAGAATGGAAAGGCAAACGCAAAGGGAGTCCGTTTAGAACCTATATCGGCAAATGGCATCAAGGTGGGTATAGCGACCACTTTCCGGTGTATGTTACGTTGCAATATTCTTTGGAGGATTCATAGTTGTTTTGATTTTACCGTTGAAGAAATGTTTAACTCGAGATTTCCTATTTACTGAATAGACTGGCTAGTCAGCCATACTTCCCTTAGTCGGAATTGTAAAATGTGAGTTCGGCATAATTATAACTTTCTGTTTATCAAATATTTAATTGTTAAATGTCATTCAGAACGCAATGAGGGACGAGAGGAGTGAACCTACCTACCGGCAAAAGGCAGGGAATCTCAATTAATTTCAATAGAGAAATGACATAGCGCTGAGAATCATAAATGTATATGAGCTTTTGGCTATGTCAAATTCACGTGTAAAAGTTTATATTAAATGCGTGTTTTTTTACTGTTGATACACTTTCGGATTGTGTTTTTCCATATAAATTTCAGGATTTGGCAGTTGGGTAAATCCGTATTTTTTATACAACCAATCGGCCGTGTCAGTCAATAAAATCCAACGCCTCAAACCTTGTAAGTTTCTGTGGCTCATAATAACTTCCATTAACCATTTGCTCAGTTTTAGGCCTCTGTATGCTTTGAGGATAAAGATATCACCTACATAAGCAATGGTAGCAAAATCAGATATTACCCGTGCAAACCCAATTTGTTGCCCGTTGTGGAACAGTCCGAAATTCAAAGAATTTTCTATGGATGTTTTTACGGTATCATAAGAAATTCCACGACTCCAATCGGATTCATGGGTTAAGAAGTTATGGATAAATGTGAGGTTTAAGTTATTGTTATCGGTAGTAATGGTATACTCGTTGTTATGAATTTCCAAAATTTGTATGTGTTAGTAATATAGTTATCAAATCGTTGAGTGGGGTTTTGAGATGGTATTGTGTTGCCAGTTTAGCGATGATTCCGTTTTTGGCACCGAGTTCTATGGGCTTTCCGTTCAATCGGTCTGTGAGCATAGAGCTCCCTTTATTATTAGGATATCGAAGCAATTTGGTGAGCATCTCATCTATAAAGGTATTTTCTTCGATATTTGCACCGTCAGCGATGGCTACTTGTACTGTTTCTCGGAGAATATTTCGATATAGTAATTGTAATTTTTTGTCTTTAAAAATCCAACAGGTTTCACCACTCAAACAAAGAATGGCACCGAGGGTAGCACTTTCGCATAGTTTTTTCCAGCTTTCGGTTTTAAAAGTTGAACTGATGGTAACTTGACATTGGTGGGCATCAAACAAACTTTGAAAAGTAATTGCCAAGGCATTTGCAGGCACTGTAATCATGGGTTTTTTTAATTGCCGGTAATAACCATTTTCACTGGGTTGCACGGGGCAATCAATCATACATTCAACCATATTTTCTTCGGGGGTAAATGGTAATAAAGGCTCTTTTAGGTTGATACCGTTTCTGATGATGGCAACGTTGGTTTTTGGGCCTATCAGTTTCTCAAACCAATGGGTAGCTGTTGCATAGTGATGTTCTTTGAGGCAAATTAGCAGCCAATCTAAATCAGGGGCACTATCAACGCTAGTTTCTGTACGGATAGGGATTGTTATCGTTTTATTGTCGACGCTTATTTTAATATTCTTTTTAATGGAGCGGTGATAATAATGAAGTTTATAAGCTGCTGTTTGGTGTAACAAAGAAGCAATTACTGAGCCTATGGCTCCGATGCCTAAAATTCCAATACGGTTTTTTTTCACCATTTTTTACGTTACAGTTTTATTGTTTTTCAGATGAACTCATTAGATTGCGTTTTTCGGTAACCAAAACTACATTTGATGTTTTTTATTAAAATAGCGCCTCAATAAATAATTTCTTAAGATACTCAAACTTGTAAAATATATGGATAGGATACTATTCTTTTCTGTATTGCTTTCTATTCCTAAAATAGGAAATATTATGTATAAAGAGACGAAAAAAACGAATGAACCTATCAACACATTTAGCAACGCTTCAATAAATGATTGTTTTTTGTTTTGCATGCTTTTTTAGTTTGTAAGAAACCGGACGTTAGAACTGATGGTATCATTTTCTATTTCGATGATTCTATAGCCGAAAAATGTGGTGTTTAGTTCAATTTTATCGTGTAATTTTTTTATCTGAAAAGATACGGCAGGGGTAATATATTGCTTGATATTTTTATGTGTTATTTCACTTTCCATGTGATAATGTCCGCAAAAGAGGGTGATATCATTGTTGCAATTTTCTAAAAGACGGAGAAGGGCATCGCGATTTTTCAACTTTCCGATTTCATCTACTTTTAACCGGAGGCCGATAACCGGATGGTGTATAAAAATGAGAATGGGCTTTGAAGATATCAATTCTTTTTGAAGCCAATGTAACTGTTGTTTGTCGATGCTTCCTGCTGAAGAATCTAAAAAAATGTATTTTAAGGTATCTTTTTCAATACTGCTGTATAGTTTTTGCGATTTGGCGTGAATTCCGTTCGTATAGTGTTTTGAAATTTGAGAAAAAGTATCGTGGTTTCCTAATGTAATTGAAAGCGAAAAAGGGTTTAATTGTTCAAAAAAATAGGCGATTCCGTTTCCTTTTCCGATGTCTCCGGTACAAATAATTTTAGAGATATTCTCTTTTTTTATAGCATTTAAAACGGCCTTTAAATGGGTTCTTGTTTTTATGCCGATTTTGGCCGGTAATTCTTCGTCTAAATGAGTATCGGCAATGTGTGCAATTCGCGTAAGCATAACTATTAGTATTCTCAATGAACACAAAAATAGCGAGCGGTTTTTCAAAGTATTTTTAAAATCTTGCTTATTTCTCAGGCCTGACTGGTTTCTACAATCAGGCAGGCCTAATGCTATTTTATTCTGTACTGTGAAGGAGAACAGCCAATATGATTTTTAAAAACAGTTGAAAAATAGGAGGTGTTTTCGAAACCACATTCTATAGCAATTTCGAAGATGGTATCTTTAGAATTTTTTAATTTGTTTTTTGCTTTTGTTAAGCGGGTAAAGGTGAGGTATTCTAAAGGTGTGTAGCCGGTAACTTCGCTAAAAATTCTATGTAAATAGTATTTACTAATACCAATGTTATTGCTAATTATATTGAGTGAAACAGAATCATTACTATTATCGTTGATAAATTCTTTGGCTAAAGCGACAAATTTGTACAATGCATTTCTAGTATTGTATTTTATAATATTGAGTTTACTAAATTTGCCGTCAATAATTATTTGTTCTTTAATAATGGCTTCAGATAACTTTAAAAATAAGTCATCGATATTTTGGTGAAAACTGAGCTCCCCTTGTATCAATAGGCGTGTTATTTTATCTAACCAGAACCCGATGTTATTTTCTGATTTTACTTGTGCACATTCATAAAACGCTAACGAAAATTTTTGTGAATTATCACCGGTATGATAATTGTAAATTTCAGTTGCCAATTCGGGGGATAGAAAGAAAGACAAGCCTTTGGTGCCTTTTTGTGCTTCTGTATGAATTGTTTTGTTGTTATTAAATAGTACATATTGGTTTTTAGATACTATAACATTCTGATTGTTAAACTGATAGTGCTTAGTGCCTTCAATAACATATTTTAATGTATAGGTAGATGTATAGTCAATTGAAATATCTTCGCTATGATTGGTATACAGTATTTTGTTTTCCAGTTGACTGGAAAATTGTGGAGAATCATTGGTAATACTTTCTAGTGCAATCACAGGTTTTTCTTAAAAAAATCAATTGCCAATTCTACGGTTTTTTTATGAATTGCTTTTCGATTTACTGTTGGATGGTCAACGGTTAACCGGGGCAATATCTCTTTGCCAAAATCGGTAGCTTCGTTTAAGAATACATAATGGTTTACATGTTTGCCGAAAAGATATAGTTGGCTATCTTTTATCAACCGGTGGTAATTTTGTGCATTGTACTCAATGGGAGTATTGGTATCTCCTTTGCCGGCAACGATAAAAACAGGTGCTGTAATTGTCTTGGTTTGTTCTGTTGAATAAAACCCAAAGCCAATGGCCGGTGCCATTACAAAAAATGCTTTTATCCTATTGTCTTTAACTTGATCTTTGTATTTGTTATAGGAGGCAACAATTAAGCTATCGGTATCAAAATCGATTATTTCTTCTGTTTTAGGAAATTCGGGAGGCATTTCCCGATTGTTTTTCGATTGCCGGCTTTCGCGTTGATTTCTGTCAACATATCCTCCCGCTAAGGCGATATTGGTATATCCGCCCAATGAAAAGCCGACACCTCCTATTTTTGAAGTGTCAATCTTTGCTCTGATTTTTTCATCATTCAGTACCTTTGTAAGAACATATTGTATGTCAATGGCACGTTCCCACCATTTTACAAATTCGCGCGGAATTTTATTAAAAGTAGTGTTTCCGTAATGGCCTACCGAAACTACAATATAACCTTGTTGTACCATTTTTTCGATAAACCAAGTCATCGAAAACC
>DRQI01000523.1 GCA_011330545.1 Flavobacteriia bacterium | reverse complement strand
TTATGAGTTAGGAAAGCGCAATAAAATAGGGTGTTTTACTAAATTAAGCGTAGCACCGCTACGGTTAATTTTGAAAACGCAGTGAAACGACCTATTTTGCAGTGATTTCTGAACGGAATAGGAAGTCTATTGCATAATCTGGGTTCAAACATAAAATGCTGTCATTCCGACGAAGAATGAAGAGGAATCTTAGGCCGTGTAATTTTTTGCTGATTATAGTTCATTCCAAGGCTTTGGGAGAAGGGCGTTGTAAAAGGGTTTTTAAACAGTATGTAATGTTAAATTGTTGACAGATTTCAACTCCGTCACTCTCAAAGGTTCGGGATTAAGGGAAAGTGGCCAGCCTGTGGAGTAGACGGAAGGGTTTACTCCAAAAAAGCTAAAAGATGATTCTACTAACTTATAAATAAAAATTTGAAACCCGTCGCCCTGAGAAGAGTTTATAGTGTTTAGCCGCCAATTAATCCAAAAGTTTTGCGAGAAGGTGGGTTCGTAGAATGAGTTTAAAATTGTATACTATTTTTGTAACCACTCAGGGGCTCCATTTTATGGGCAAAATGTGAGTGCCTAAATAGTTACTTGTTTTTTTAACCTCTTTTTTGGATCTAAACCGAGCCTGTTCTTTTTTATAAAAATTCATTATCAGAATGGCATAAAATATGTAATTTCGCAAATCGAAAGTATTTTATAGAAAATGAGTGCCAAGTTTAGAGAATATAAGGGCTTAAACCTTACCAAAGCAGCCGATGAAATATTAGCTTTTTGGGAAGAGAATAATATTTTTCAAAAAAGCATTACTACCCGCGAAGAAAATAAACCATTCGTGTTTTATGAAGGGCCGCCATCTGCTAATGGTTTGCCCGGTATCCATCACGTAATGTCTCGCGCCATAAAAGATATTTTTTGCCGGTATAAAACCTTACAGGGCTATCAAGTAAAACGTAAAGCCGGTTGGGATACACACGGGTTGCCCATTGAACTGGGGGTAGAAAAAGAACTCGGTATCACCAAAGAAGATATCGGTAAAAAAATATCTGTAGAA
Organism: Flavobacteriia bacterium; assembly: GCA_011330545.1. GTDB lineage: Bacteria > Bacteroidota > Bacteroidia > Flavobacteriales > Flavobacteriaceae > Aureibaculum. Next base: position 7,407 of record DRQI01000523.1, on the reverse strand, counting down.
CAATATAACGAAGCCTGTAAAAAAGCAGTGATGCGTTATACCGATGTATGGGAAGAACTGACACGCAAAATGGGGCATTGGGTAGACATGAAAAACCCGTATATCACCTACAAATCTAAATATATAGAAACCGTTTGGTGGTTGTTAAAACAAATTTATAACAAAGGCCTGTTGTATAAAGGCTATACCATTCAGCCCTATTCGCCTAAAGCCGGTACAGGTTTGAGTTCACACGAATTAAACCAACCCGGTACCTACCAAGATGTTACCGATACTACCGTAGTAGCACAGTTTTTAGCAACAAAGGAAACAATGCCTGAAAGTTTTCAAAAATTTAATGGAGATATTTACTTTTTGGCATGGACAACCACTCCGTGGACATTACCCAGTAATACAGCTTTGACCGTTGGAAATAAGATTGATTATGTATTGGTAGCTACCTATAACCAATATACGTTTAAACCTATAAAAGTAGTCTTAGCCAAGAAATTGGTTGATTATCAATTTTCAGGTAAATTTTATGAAGTTGAATCAGAGAGCGATTTAAAGACGTATGTAGAAGGAGATAAGAAAATACCATACCTAATACTTGACGAATGCAAAGGCAAAGACCTTGTTGGAACCAAATACGAACAATTATTGCCTTATGCATTGCCCTATCAACATCCCGAAAATGCCTTTCGAGTAATTTCAGGAGATTTTGTAACCACCGAAGACGGTACCGGTATCGTACATACGGCACCCACTTTTGGGGCAGATGATGCATTGGTAGCCAAACAAGCATCACCCGAAGTGCCGCCTATGCTAGTCTTAGATGAAAACGAAAACCCTGTTCCTTTAGTAGATTTACAAGGCAAGTTTCGGCCCGAAATGAAAGAATTTGCCGGTAAATATGTAAAAAACGAATACTATGACGATGGTGAAGCTCCCGAACGTTCAGTAGATGTAGAATTGGCAATCAAACTAAAAGAAGAAAACAAAGCCTTTAAAGTAGAAAAATACAAGCATAGCTACCCCAACTGTTGGCGTACCGATAAGCCCATATTGTATTATCCTTTAGATTCGTGGTTTATCAAAGTAACCGAGAAGCGCAATCGGATGTTTGAACTCAACCAAACCATTAACTGGAAACCCAAATCAACAGGTACCGGCCGTTTTGGCAATTGGTTAAAAAATGCCAATGATTGGAACCTGTCGCGCTCGCGCTTTTGGGGAATTCCGTTGCCTATATGGCGGACAGAAGACGGTGCCGAAGAAATGATTATCGGTTCAGTAGAAGAACTCAAAGAAGAAATAAACAAAGCCATCAAAAAAGGCTTTATGGATACTGATATTTTTGCTGATTTTGAAATAGGCAATATGAGTGAAGCCAATTACGATAAAATAGACCTACATAAAAATGTAGTAGATAAAATTACCTTGGTTTCCCCTTCAGGAAAACCTATGAAACGAGAATCAGATTTAATCGATGTATGGTTTGATTCGGGTTCTATGCCCTATGCACAATGGCATTACCCGTTTGAAAATAAAGAACTTATAGATAAAAATAAATTCTTTCCTGCTGATTTTATCGCCGAAGGCGTTGACCAAACAAGAGGATGGTTTTATACCCAACACGTAATAGGCACCTTGGTTTTTGATTCTGTTGCCTATAAAAATGTGGTGTCTAACGGATTGGTATTAGACAAAGATGGCAAGAAAATGTCGAAGCGTTTAGGCAATGCGGCAGATCCGTTTCAAACAATGTCAACCTATGGTGCCGATGCCACACGTTGGTACATGATAGCGAATGCCAACCCTTGGGACAATCTCAAATTTGACAAAGAAGGCATTGCCGAAGTAAGGCGTAAATTTTTTGGTACTCTGTACAATACCTATTCCTTTTTTACACTGTACGCCAATATTGATAACTTTACCTATGCAGAACCCGAAATAGCCATTGCCAAAAGGCCCGAAATAGATCGTTGGATTTTGTCAGAACTCAACACATTGATTAAAAATGTAACGGCGTATTATGATGATTATGAGCCCACAAAAGTAGCTCGGGCCATTCAAAATTTTGTAACCGAAAATGTAAGCAACTGGTTTGTACGGCTGAGCAGAAGACGTTTTTGGAAAGGCGAATACGAACAAGATAAAATTTCAGCCTACCAAACATTGTATACTTGTATGCTAACGGTAGCTAAATTGAGCGCGCCGATAGCGCCGTTTTTTATGGATCAATTGTATAGAGATTTGAATACGGTTTCGGGTAAAGAAAACCTAGAATCTGTGCATTTGGCAACCTTTCCTCAATATGATGAAACACTAATCGATGCTTCGCTAGAACGGAAAATGCAAAAAGCACAGGCAATATCTTCGATGGTATTGTCGTTACGGAAAAAGGAAATGATAAAAGTACGGCAACCCTTACAACGAATTATGATTCCGGTATTGGATGTACAAGATAGAGAAGATATCGATGCTATCGCCAATTTGATAAAAGCCGAAGTAAATGTAAAAGAAATAGAGCTAATTGATGATGCCTCAGGGATACTAGTAAAAAATATCAAACCAAATTTTAAAGTATTAGGCCCCAAATTTGGTAAAGATATGAAACTCGTTGCGACTGAAATACAAAAATTGTCTCAAGATGAGATAAATAAAATTGAAAAAGAAGGAGAATTATCATTTGAAATTAATGGTAAAATGAGTACATTGACACTTGATGAAGTAGAAATATCTTCGCAAGATATTGAAGGTTGGCTAGTTGCAAACCAAGGCAATTTAACAGTAGCATTAGACGTTACTATATCAGATAATTTGCGTAAAGAAGGAATTGCCAGAGAGCTCATCAATAGAATTCAAAATTTACGGAAAGAATCAGGCTTAGACGTAACCGATAAAATACGGTTAAAAATAAAGAAAGACGGAGTTGTAGACGCTGCAGTTCTTGACAATGAAAAATATATTAAAAACGAAACCCTAACAGACGAATTAGTGTTAGATGAAGAGGTAAAAAATGGTATAGAAATTGCTTTTGACGAAGTAAATACCCAATTATTAATAGAAAAAATTTAGTTTATGACAGAAAATAGAACAAAATATTCAGATGAAGAACTAAAAGAGTTTAAAGAAATTATTTTAGAAAAAATAAAAAAGGCCGAAGAAGACTTGGCATTGATACGCAGTGCTTATAAAAATGACAGCAATAATGGTACCGATGATACCTCGCCAACATTTAAGGCTTTTGAAGAAGGCTCAGAAACCATGTCTAAAGAGGCCAATGTGAAACTAGCCATCCGCCAAGAAAAATTTATAAGAGATTTAAACAATGCCCTGTTGCGCATTGAGAATAAAAATTATGGAATTTGTAGGGTAACGGGCAAGCTCATTCAAAAAGAAAGGCTACGGTTAGTACCCCATGCTACCCTGAGCATAGAAGCAAAAAAAATGCAGCAATAAAAAACAAAAGGCTTCCTATTCGGAGGCTTTTTTGTTTCACCGGTTTTAATTTTGAAAATAGTTTTGTACATAGCGGTAGCGTTGCTGACACTACAAGTGCCGGCTCAAAAAACAGTCTCAAAAGAAGTTGCCTATAAAGGGCAAAAGATTCAGGTAGCGTTGGGCGATGTAGATAAGATTGTACTAGAACATACAACCGTTCAAAAAGTGATGGTTACCATGACGAGTTATATCGAAAACCCTATCGGCCTCACCTTAAAAGAAAGTAACGAGTATATTTATATTAACTCCAATAAATTAGCATTACAAACACCGGAAAAAGTTGATAAATTTTGTAGTGAACAGCCTCTTTTTCCTACCTATAAAATTACAATTCCCGATAATGCCGAAGTTGCCATTTATTACAACAACGGTGATTTTGTTGCAGAGGGATTCACAGGAATAGTAAATCTGAGGTTAAACAGCGGTACCTTAGATATTCTAAACCTTCAGGGGTCAGTGGCTATTGAACTTTTTTCGGGCAATATCAATACCACAGTCAGTAATAGCACAATAGATATCACTACTAATCGCGGAAAAATAACATCATTTATAAAGGCTAAAAAATTCTTGCAAACAAATACTTCGTTAAAAGGAGTTTACGGAAAACCCATACACAAATTGCACGTTCGGGCAATACATGCAAATATTACCCTAAGGCCAACTAAAACCCAATAATATTATTATTTTTGTTGAACTTTAAAAAAAGGAGAAAGTAACATGAAGAAAGCCATTCTCATTATTGTTATCATATTGATAATAGACCAGTTTAGTAAAATTTATATGAAAACCCATTTTACGTTGGGTGATGAGTTTAATGTTTTGGGCTTGAATTGGTTTCGCATTCATTTTTTAGAAAATTACGGAATGGCATGGGGTACTGAATTTGGTGGTAAAAACGGCAAGCTATTTTTAACTTTCTTTCGCTTGATAGCCATTATTGCAATAGGCTATTGGTTGCACACCGCTGTAAAAAACAATGCCTCTAAAATTTTAATAACCGCCATAGCATTTATTTTTGCGGGAGCTTTGGGCAATATTTTCGACTCGGTTTTTTATGGCGTATTGTTTGGTGATAGCTCAGGCCAAATTGCAACATTCTTGCCCAAAGGAGGTGGATACAGCTCTCTTTTTCACGGTAAAGTAGTCGATTTATTCTATTTTCCTTTTGTTGAAAATGCCCAATTGCCCTCATGGATACCCGAAATAAACTTTAATTGGCCCGATTGGCTGCCGTTTATCGGAGGTAAAAATTTCTCATTATTTGTAGACCGGCAGTTTACCTTTTTTCAATATGTGTTCAATGTAGCTGATGCGGCTATTACTACCGGCGTGGGCTTGTTATTGGTATTCAATAAAAAAGCCTTCCCCAAAAAAGAAGAAGAGCCCACAGATTATATCGTGCCGCCCGTAGTAGTACAACACTATCAAAAACCAACAAAAAAATAAGATTTCATTATGATGGCTTCGTTTAAAATAGTTATTGCCTTGAGTGCTTTTTTTTTAAGTGTAGGGGCAGGGCAACAAACAAAAACTGTTGCTACGGCAAAACGTACAGTAAAAGTAATTTCTATCGGGTATCATTCAGATACTTGTAAAGAGTGTAATGTATTAAAAGCCAAAATGAAAAAGATGAACCGCAAGTTTTTAACGGCACCGATTGTTTTTATAAAATACAATAAAACCAATAAAAAAACACAGGCCAAATCTGAAAAGAAACTTAAAAAATGGGGCATGCTGTCTATTGCAAAAAAAGAAGAAGGGTTAAAACACGTAGTATTGTACAATGCCGGTACCAAAGAAGCCATTGTAACCTTATACCCTGCCGATACAGTTATTGAATTAGAGAAAAAAATAAAAGGCGCGTTGGCTAGCGTTGGCGATTAATCTACGTGGGTTTTGGTGATTTTTTTTAACACCTCTTCATATCGCGTAAGGTCACACGCTAAATGTCTATATTTATTGTTGTTATGAACCCTAACTTTTGCAATGCTCCCATCTTTATTAATCTTGTATGCGCTATTTGATTTTATTCCAATAAATTTTGCTCTTATATTAAAATCACCATCATAGATGACCGTTTCGGGAGTTCCTCCCAAAGCACTTATTTTATGCGTTAATTTTCGGTCGTTATCAAAATAAAACGGAAAAGGCCATTGGTGTTTGCGAATCATTTTAAGTGTTTTTTTATGTAAGTTTCTTGAATCGACTGAAATAACAATAATTTTTACGCCGTATTGTTGTTGCCAATCTTTATAAACTTCTTTAAAAGAATTTAGTTGAGAGATACACGGACTACAATACGAGGCAAAAAATTCTATAATTATAGGTTTGCCGAAATTATAAAATAATTTAGAGGAGTACTTTTTATTAAGGGTATCTCTTAATACTACTTCGTGTGGAAATTCAACACGTTTTTGGGCATAGCCCATCAAAAGAAAATAAAAAAAGAATAAGGTAAAGATAATTGTTTTTTTCATAGTGATATTTTTTAAAATAATGATAATTACGGCAAAATTTTAATAATAAAAAACCTTTTCTAAATGAGGGAGTTTTATTTCGGTTTCACCAGGATTAAATCCATTCATATTAGGTAGCGTATCCGGTTTTAAGATAAATTCTTCTTGTTCGGTTATTGTGATAGGTTGCTGTTTATTTTCTTCACTACAATCTTCAAGCTCTTTTGTGTAGCTTACGTTACCTGTTAATAAGTTATAATTGAGTTCCTCAAAAAAATCGCAATTGGTAAAATAAAGAATATGTGCATTGATAAGTTTCCAAACACCGTGAAGCTGTTTAAAAGTATGGGTATATCTCCATTTTTCACGGCTTCCGCCGAAGTGGTCAATAATAATTGTGCCATTTTTAGTCTGAATACTCTCAAAAGGGTCGCCCCACATTCCGCCGCCTTCTGAAGGTAATATGGCACCAATTATTTTATTCTGCAGCATCCATTGATTATGAAATTTTTTATAAATGTGCAATTCTCTTTCTATACCCAAAAAAGTTTCTCGGTTCGTATCATAGGCCACTAGCTTTTCGTCAATGGTATCTTGGTCTAAGTCACCTGTTGTTTCGGCAATGGCATGATAGTTTTTATAAGTGTCAATAGTGGGTGTGTTCTTAGCAAAAGTTGCCTTGCTTTTACATGAGAGGGTTACTAAAACGATGATAATTAATTTAACTACAATGTTAATTTTCATAGTAAAAAGGTGTGTAAAAAAATCAAACTAAGGCATAATTTTATCAATAATCATATTGTTTTGTAAAGTAAATTCAATTTGCCAATAATTGTTAACTTTTTTAAAAATATGTAAAATATTTTTCCCTCCACTATTGTAGGCAATTAGGGCATGTTGGCGGTCTCTTGAGTAGATAGGTTTAGAAAAAGTATACAGGTTTAGTTTTTTTTCTAACGCATATATTTTTTTTCGTTCTGTTTTTTGTTGCTCTTTTGGTAGTTTTTTAATTTCTTCTCTTGTTAATGACACTTTGTTATTTATAAAAGCACGACCTTTAAATTTGATATTAGTAGTATCCCATAAATAGAAATTATCTTTCAACTGTTTACAATAGTTGGCTACTTCAACCGTTGAAAAAATACTATCAAGGGTTGTTGAGAATTTTTTATAATATCGATTTTTTTTCCAATGAGCGTTTTCTCTCAAAAATTGGGTATATAATATTTTATCAGCAATTGCATTAATATGCAACGTATCTAGCTTTTTTCTTCTTTTTTGATGCCTTCTAATAATTTTAGCTTGTGCAGAGTCTTTTAAAAAAGCTGATATATTGATACCATACAGTGAGTCACTTTTCTTTTTTGCTATAAAATATTTTTCAATGGCCTTGTTAAGTATACTATAATCATCTTTTGATTCAATCTTCTTTTTTTGAGCGAGGCAATGAAATGAAGATAGAATC
>DRQI01000522.1 GCA_011330545.1 Flavobacteriia bacterium | reverse complement strand
TCTTTTCTCGGGTCGAAATATTCATAAAATCCTACTTTCTTTACCAATTCGATGCTATCGTTTTTTATATTTTCTGCCAAGGCGTTGAAACCATAATTTTTCAATCCGTAATAAAGTATCCAATTCAAGTTTATCCAAACCGGGCCCCTCCAGTATTTTTTCGGATTAAAATTAACATTCGCCGGGTCAAATGATGCACAAAGATAGTAGCCTTGGCCTCCAAATTTAGATTGCAATACCTTCTTTAAAACGGCAGCTCTTTTTGTATCGGGAATATTGGCAAATAAAGCGGTAAACGAAGATGAACTCAACATCTCAATTGGTTTTTCTGCCTTTAAATCATAATGTATGTAGGCTCCTAAATCACTATCAAATAATTTTTCGTTATAACGGCGTTTGGCTCTATCTTGCCATTTAGACAAGATGTGAATTTTTTCGTCTTCATTTCCTATCAATGTATACAACTCGATAAGGGCTTCATTTGATTTTATTAGTACGGCATTAAATAACGGGTCTTGCACTAAAAAAGGGGAATGTTGGGCTATTTTCTCATCATTATAGCGGTATTTTTTAGCGATATTTAAGATATACAAATAATGGTCATATTCTCTTTTAGACGGCCTTTGTGCAGGGTCGACATGGGTTGTATCACGCCTCTCAAAACTATATTCGGGAGCATCTATGGTTTCAAAAATTTTATCCCACATGGGCGAATTATCGGTTCCGGATTCCCAATTGTGATAAATGTAAACCAAGCCTTCACGATGTGGGTCGCGCTGTTCATAAAAATACCGGTGATTGTTATAGACCTTGTCTATGTTGCTTTTAATAAAACGCAACATATCTTTTTTATCTTTTGCTATTCGATACAATTCTTTCAGTACAAAACCCAATACCGCGGTTGTGTTAAACCGGTAGTTTTATACTTTTTTGAAGCCTTTGGGTGTAGTTCGGCACAGTGAAAATCAGGCCCCGGGAAATAGGTGTCTGCCTCGTGATGAAAAACAATATGCGGCAAAAAGCCGTTCTCCCATTGGGCAGCGAGAAAAGTTGTTATTTCTCTTTTCGCTTTAGCAATATCGAAATGTGCCCACCCGATGGCGATAAAACCTGAATCCCAATTCCATTGAAACGGGTATAACCCTTGGCAGGGAATGGTAAAACCGCCTTGCCAATTTTTAGCAAGGACATCCATTGCTTTTTGTTCAATCTCTTTATTCATGTATATAAATTTACCTACTCAATATAATTATAACTGATTACTAAGTCTGAAAAACACGTTGCTTCAATAGTAACACGACAAAGGAGTATCTTGTTGAGAGCCTTTATAAGTTGCCAAAGCCTGATTCTCGATACAATTTTACAACCGCAACCTAAGCGTTTGTCTTTCTAAAATCATTCCTTTAAACGTGATTTTATATAAATGCGCTACAGGTTACAAACTCAAAATTTTTATACCTTTTCTGATTCAGTATTCAACCGAAGGGCAAGAACTGATGCAATGATAAAAAATACGCCTCCAAATAATATGGCATTTATAGCACTATTATTTAAAATGTGTTTAATGATAAATCCGAAGGAAAGGGTTTGAATTCCCATAGGAATCACAATCATCATATTTACAATACCCATATAGACGCCGCGCCTTTCTTCGGGGATAACTTCTGATACCATGGCATACGGAATACCCATCATAGCTGCCCAACCGATACCAAATAACACCATCGGTAACAATAACATATATTGATCGGTTATATAGGGCATACTCAGCATGGCAATTCCGGTTACTAATAAACTCAAGACATATACATTTTTAGAACTGTATTTTTTTGCAAAAGGCACCAATGCCAGGGCAACAAGCATGGTCACTAAATTGTAGGTACCATTCATCAATCCGGTTTGTGCCAAGGCTTGTTCTGACAATAATTGAATATTTTGTGCAAATGACAGGTCGGTAGCACTAATGGTAGCCCCTGCTTTGCAGGCTTCCATTATCGAGTCAAATTTTTCGGTATCGGCATTCGTGATTCCGTAAAGGCTGGCTCTGAGCATGGGTGTAATAAATTGCCAGTAGACAAATAAGGCAAACCATTGAAATAGGTATACACTCGCTAATTTCCACATAAATTTCGGCATTACGCCAATGGCGTGGTAAATTTCGATAAAGGGTTCAAAAATTCGGGTGGAAAGAGAATTGGTTTCTTTCCGTTTTTTTATAAATGCCAATTCTTCTTCTGACGGTGGTATTTCGGGGGTTTTCATTACAGACCACAATACCGTTCCAATAGATGCAACAGCACCTAAAAAGAATGAATAATATACCCATTGGGGAATGGCAGCTACTACTTCGGTACCTGTAGTACAGAGACTTGCATTTTCAACAGGCGGAACGCTAAACCAATCTTGAAATAGAAATATCGAAAAGTTTGCAATGGTGATACCGGCACCTACAAATAAACTTTGCATTTGAAACCCATAGGTGAGTTGTTCTTCGGGTAATTTATCTCCTATAAATGCCCGATATGGTTCCATTGCCGTATTGTTTGCAGCGTCTAAAATCCATAATAAGCCAACGGCAAACCACAAATGTGAGCTAAAAGGAAATACAAAAAGACATAAACTCGCTACGATAGCTCCTATTAAAAAAAAGGGTTTTCTCCTTCCCCACCGTGGCGACCAAGTTTTATCAGAAATGGCACCGATTAGCGGTTGAATTAACAAGCCTGTTACGGGGCCTGCAAGGTTTAATAAGGGCAAGTCGGCAGCATGCGCCCCTAAAAATGAAAAAATCGGATTGATAGCTGTTTGTTGTAAGCCAAAACTAAATTGAATTCCAAAAAACCCAACATTCATATTCCATATTTGCCAAAACGTTAAAGTGGGTTTTTTAAAAGTCATATTCTTCTGTTTTTTATAGTTGTGTGTTGTAATAATTGCCGTTAGCAATCTGATTTCTAATACTTTTACACCATGCGCTTCTCTAAATGTTTATTCGCCAGAATTGCATTTATAAATATAAGTATTTTTATTTTAGGGGCATAAACACGGCTGTTTTCCAAGTTAATTCGTCACCTCCGTAGAACGGATTATCATAAAAAATTTCAACCGGCGTATATTCAATATCAATGGCATGCCTCTTGGCATATTCATATAAAGCAAACCAGCCTTTATCTGAGGTCATATAATTTCCGTTATAAATGGCTTTCAATGCCCTTTTGGGCGCTAGTTCGTCAAACTTAATATCCTTATACAATTTTGTAGAATCTAAGTTTTTTACAGGAAAACAAAACCGAAAATCAATGGTATTCGCATCTAAATCCCATTTTTTAATAACCAAAAAAGGATGTTTGCCTTTCTTAATTTCGTATTTATTGATAATTTGTAAAAGCCTATTGTTATATTTCATCATTTGCTCGGCTTTTTTATCAATTTTAATATTTTTAAATTCAAGATAGGCGTAGGTTCTTTTGGGTATTGTATCAATTCCGGCAACGGCAACCTTATACTTATATTTTAGTTGATTATCAATACCATTTTTAAAATCACGCACCGTGGCGATGGCCATTTTTTCTATATTGGTATTCAGAAAAGGGATTTTTAAACGATTGGAAATAGATTTATTTTTTTGGGTAATGCCTACAACCACTTTTGTAATAGAATCATTGATAGACGTAAACTTCCAATTGAAATCATAAGGTTCTCCATTTTTAATTATTGTTTCATCTATTGCAGAAAACGTTTTTTTCGACCTTATTTTAAATGAAAACGTATCTGTTTTCTGATGTATCGAATTCCATTTTTCAACTTCCGTAAAGATAGCTCCCGGTGATGTTTTTGCGGTAAACCTAACGATATAATCTTCAGGCTTTATGAATAAATACCAAGACAAACCTCCCAAAAGAATGAGTATAATTATAATTTTAATTTTTTTCATTGTTTTGTTACTGAATTTTTTCAAAAAGATTTATTGGTAATACTATTAAATTTAGGAATCGATTTTCTTTGGTTTGCATAAGGTGGCCTAATGACCCATGAAGCCGTTTCTTTTTTATTAAAAATAATCCACCAACTAAAAAATAGCGTTGTAGAAAATTGCAATAGTACGGGAAACCAATCGGGTAACATCTGACTAAGGTCTACTAACATGCCGTCTTGGTGAAACATGCCAAATCCTATTAAGGCCGGAAAGCGGTACCAGTAATATATTGATACTGCTGCTGTGGCAAATAGGTTAACGAGTATTGCCTTATTTTTTTTGGCAATCATCTTTTTTAGGATAAGAAATACAATCAGGGTAAAGGCCATGGCTACTATTGGATAAGCATAGGTAATCATCAGGTGTTTCCAACCTTCTCCATGAGTATAGTCAGGAACCTGAAACCAGCCCCATATAAATCCGGGAAACCCGCCAACCATCAACACTTCGGCAATATTAGCGTTGAGCCTTCTTTTCTTTTTGATAGGATTTTTTGAAGGTTTTGTAGAATCCGGACAGGGACTCACACAGTTTACACACAATTTGCAATGTGCATTTGGCAATTCAAATGCACTTTTTTTACCATAAAGTTTTTCTACCGGATGTATCGGGCATAGGCTTGAACACCAAGCGCTTTTCCAATGGTACCTGTGGCCCACATAGAAAGCAATCAGTGCTAATAGGGTAAGAATTAATGCGGTAGCGTGGCCACTCGTATTAAAAATAGTATGGCGTAACGGAATGATTACAAGTAATAAAATAACGGATATCAATTGTAACCTTCCCCGCTGTTTTACTTTTAGCCTTTTCTTTTTAGAAAAATGTAAATGATTGGAAATAAGAGAGGTGGAAGCTAACGGACATGTATTTCTCCATAGCCCCACAGCTACTACAAAGAGTATTGGGGCTATTGGGATTAAAACATTCCAAAAAGCATGAATTCCGATTTCGGGTAAAAAAATCAACAGTAAGAGGATACCTAAACCAACTGCCGCAACAAAAACTTGGGCTATTCTCCAATAGGTTAAAGAATGTCCTTTTAGTATGGATGTGGCTTGTTTTATCATAAGAAAATATTATTACTGTTTTTTATTTTTTTGCGGCCATTTTTAATTTAGAGACATAAAACT
>DRQI01000521.1 GCA_011330545.1 Flavobacteriia bacterium | reverse complement strand
CAAAAACTGGGCGAGTTTATCAATCCGAGTATTTATGAAATGGAAGTATCCGTAAATGCTACATTTGCCGGTTTATTAAAAAAAGGAAACCTTGTACAGCTACACAATTTAGAAAAAACCAAGACCTATTCGGGCAAGGTAATCCGTATCAACGGTAAAGTAGACAGTAAATCGCAAACCATAAAAGCCTACATAGAAGTATCTCACAAAGACCTGAAAGAAGGCATGTATTTAGAAGCCGACCTCGTTGCAAAATCAGAAAAAAATGCCATTGAAATACCTCGAAACCTGTTAGTAGGCAACGCACAATTATTTATTGTTAAAGATTCTATTTTAAGCCTTATAAAAGTAAATCCGGTGTATTATACTGCAGAAAAGGTAGTGGTAAAAGGTATTGAAAACGGCACCTTACTGTTATCAAAACCCATTCCCGGAGCTTATGACGGCATGAAAGTTCAAATTGCTCAAGCCAAGAAATAATGAAGAAATTAATTAGTTATTTTATAAAATTTCCGGTAGCCGTTAATGTAACAATCTTGGCATTTATTGCTTTCGGAATTGTAGGGGCAATATCAATGCTATCATCCTTTTTTCCATTAGTTGATTCAAAATTAATACGGATAAACCTTATCTATCCGGGAGCTTCCCCTGCCGAAATGGAAGAAGGTGTGGTATTAAAAATAGAAGACAATTTAAAAGGTATTGTAGGTATTGACCGCATTACTTCGGTATCACAAGAAAATTCAGCAGCTATAAATATTGAAATCGAAAACGGCAAAAATATCGATGTGGTGTTGGCAGATGTTAAAAATGCAGTAGATAGGGTTCCCTCCTTTCCTACCGGAATGGAGCCTGCTGTCATTGCCAAAATAGAAACCATGCGCCCTACTATTAGTTTTACGGTAAGTGGCGAAAACATGCCCTTAGCTACCTTAAAACAATACGCCCGTTCTATTGAAAATGATTTGCGCAATATGGATGGTATTTCTCAAGTGGTATTGTCAGGTTTTCCGGAAGAAGAAATTGCCATTGCTGTCCGTGAAAACGATTTGAGGGCATACGACTTAACTTTTCAAGACGTTGCCACTGCCGTTAGCAGCTCAAATCTTTTAATAACAGGCGGTAATATAAAAACCAATGCCGAAGATTATTTAATTAGGGCCAGTAACCGTTCATACCATGCCATAGAATTATTAAATATTATTGTTAGGGCCGAGCCCAACGGAAATATTATCAGGTTAAAAGATATTGCCGATGTAAGAGATACATGGTCTGAAACCCCCGATAGAATTTTCTTCAATCAAAAAAAAGCTATTAACGTAACGGTTAGCAACACCAATAATGAAGACCTTATTTCTTCTGCAGAAAAAGTAAAAGAATACATCGAGGTATTCAACCGGCAACACGATAATGTACACTTAGATGTTTCGAGCGATTCATCTACTACCCTCACCCAACGCACCCGGTTATTAATAGAAAATGCCCTCATCGGAATTTCATTGGTACTATTTCTCTTGGCCGTTTTCTTAAATGTTCGATTGGCCTTTTGGGTAGCGGCAGGAATACCCATTTCATTTTTCGGAATGTTTATATTTACCTCCCAATTAGGCGTTACCATTAATGTATTGTCACTTTTCGGAATGATTATCGTAATTGGTATTTTGGTAGATGACGGAATTGTGATTGGTGAAAATATTTACCATCATTACGAAAAAGGAAAATCGCCTATCAGGGCAGCCATAGATGGCACCATAGAAGTATTGCCACCGGTTGTTTCTGCGTTGTTGACCACCATGGTAGCTTTCTCTACATTTTTCTTTTTAGACGGTAGGATGGGCGACTTTTTTAGTGAAGTGTCTATTATTGTACTATTGACACTCTCGGTATCTATGATAGAAGCCTTGATTATTTTGCCGGCACATATCGCACATTCAAAAGCATTACACCGCGAAAATAAAAAGCTGAGTAAATTTGATGCATTTTTTGAGAATATTAACAAAACAGCGAATAAATGGTTATTCAAATTTAGGGATGACATTTATATTCCGTACCTGCGTTTTTTACTCAATAATAAATTCTTAGGGTTTGCCATCCCCACAGCTTTATTAATTTTTAGCATAGGAGCCATTAAAGGCGGAATTGTAGGTACCTCATTTTTTCCAAGAGTGGCCAGTGACCGCATTTCCATCAACCTCAAAATGACACAAGGCACAAATGAGAAAATAACCGATTCTATCATCTCAACTATAGAAGAAAAAGTCTGGAAGGTAAATACGCAATATACAGAAAAACAATCTGATAATAAACAAGTGGTGCAAAATGTCATTAAAAGGATTGGCCCGGGCACTTCCAATGCCACGTTAACCGTTAACCTTCTTCCGGGAGAACAGCGTGACTTTTCATCATTTGAAATTACGAAAGCCATTAGAAAACAAGTAGGTATTGTCAACGGTGCTGAAAGCTTGGTTTTTGGCTCTAATTCTAATTTTGGGGGAAGCCCCATTGCCGTGGCCCTACTCGGCAATAATATCAATGAGTTAAAAGCCGCTAAAAAAGAACTGAAAGCTATATTGTCAAAAAATCCGGCATTGAAAGATATTACAGATAATGACCCTGCCGGAATTAAGGAAATTAAAATCGAATTAAAAGACAAAGCCTACCTTTTAGGACTCAACCTACAAAGTGTTATGGGACAAGTACGAGCCGGTTTTTTCGGGTTTCAAGCACAGCGCTTTCAACGCGGGCAAGACGAAATAAAAGTATGGGTACGCTATCAAAAAGACAATCGCTCTTCTATAAAAAATTTAGATGATATGTGGATTAAAACCCCCTTGGGAAGCAGGGTGCCTTTTGCCGAAATAGCGAGCTATACAATTTCTCGTGGAGATGTTGTTATCAATCACTTAGAAGGAAAACGAGAAATTCAAATCACTGCCGATTTAAAATCTCTCGATGATAATGCCGCCGATATTTTAGAAAATATCAAAGAAAATATTATGCCCAAAATAGTGGCCAACTATCCAACCGTTTCAGCAGCTTATGAAGGGCAAAAAAGAGAAATGTTAAAAACCATGAAATCTATTTTAATTGTGGGGCCTATCATTTTAGCACTCATTTATATCATCATTGCATTTACCTTTAGAACCTATAGCCAGCCTCTTTTGTTAATTATTATGATTCCCTTTAGTTTGATTGGCGTAGTTTGGGGACATTATTTTCAACACTTTCAAATCAATATACTATCATGGTTGGGCATTATTGCCTTGGTGGGTATAATGGTGAATGACGGATTGGTTTTAATTGAAAAGTTCAATAGCTACCTCAAAGAAGGTATGCACTATGACGATGCTTTGATTGAAGCAGGAAAATCGCGGTTTAGGGCTATCTTTTTAACTTCGATAACAACCATTGCCGGATTAGCACCTTTGATGTTAGAAACCAGTAGGCAAGCACAATTTTTAATACCTATGGCCATTTCTATTTCTTATGGAATAGCCATAGCAACAGTCTTAACATTAGTAATGTTACCACTATTATTATCAGTCTCTAACAGTATAAAAGTTTTTATAAAATGGATGCTAACAGGTAAAAAAGTGAGCAAAGAAGAAGTTGAAAGGGCCCTTATTGAAATGACCTATGAAAATGACGATTTGCAGTAACCCTTCAAAACGAGTTACAGGGTTTATGAATGTAAGATAAATTGAAACCCTCATTGAGGGATTTGGTATAAAAAAATAAGAGCCTCTACAAAGGGATATGAATAGATTGATGTTTGTTTGCCTTTATGTGGTTTTATTTTGTTGAGTAATAATGCTGTAAAACAGTTAACTAATATAAATTTATTCGTGTGAAATCTATTAAAATATATCTAAGTATCACAATCACTTTCTTTTGGCTGCAAACAAATGCACAGAAAATATTGACCAAAAAGGAAGCGCTACAAATAGCTTTAGAGAATAATTACGGCATTAAAGTTGCCAACAATACCGTAAAAATTGCCAAAAATAACGCCAGTATATTCAACGCCCGGTTATTGCCAACCATTAGTGCAAAAGCCGGAGCTAATTATAATAACAGCAATCAGGATTTTAACAGGCAAGATGGTTCTTCAAGTTCTATCAATGGTGCAGAAACCGAAACGTACAACGCCTCTGTAAACCTCAACTATACAATTTTTGACGGATTGGGAAGAAAATATACTTATAAGCAATTAAAAGAAACGTACAACTTATCGGCATTACAAGCCAGGGAAACCATTGAAAATACCTATCTGCAATTGTTTTCCGTTTATTTTCAAATAGCAAGGCTTTCTGAAAATACCCGTAACTTAAGAGAAACCTTAGCCATTTCTAAGCAACGCTTACAACGGGCACAATATCAATATGAATACGGGCAATCGACAAAATTAGAGTTGCTCAATGCCAAAGTAGATGTCAATAATGATAGTATCAACTACCTCGATGCCAAGCAACAGTTTATCAATGCAAAACGCGATTTAAACATTGTCTTAGGCGTACAGCAAGATTTACAGTACGAAGTAGAAACCGAAGTCAATTTCACTACCTTGTTATCTTTTGACGAATTATTATCTAAGGCTACCAAAAATAATGTGATTTTAAAACAGCAAGAGAAAAATATTGCGATAAACAATTACAATCTAAAGGCTACTAAAAGCAATTACTTGCCATCAATAGGGTTAACCGGTTCTTACGGATGGAATAAAAGTAAGAATCCGCCCTCTTCATTTCTCGCTGCTGCTGAAATTACAGGGTTAAATGCCGGAATTAACCTGTCTTGGGACCTCTTTGACGGAGGTATCACGAAAACCCGGGTGGCCAATGCCAAAATTGCTTTGGCAAATCAAGAGATTATCCAACAACAACAACAGGAAACCCTTGAAAATACCTTGCGGAATACATGGGAAGAATATCATACTAAACTGTATATTTTAAATGCGCAAAAACAAAATGTAATCACTACACAAAATAACTTTGACCGCACTCAAGAACGGTATAAACTCGGGCAAATAACTTCTATAGAATTCCGTCAGGCTCAAATCAATCTATTAAATACACAAACTGCCTTGAATAATGCAAAATACGATGCCAAACTCATAGAATTACAACTATTGCAATTGAGCGGACAATTATTAGATGTAGCGTTTTAAATAGATGCAATTAACCGGCTAATTGGTAAAAGAAAAGCTCGGTATCTATTATTTTAAACTAAAACAATAGGTTTTATACCCAATGTTTGTTCCCTGTTTTCCATTAACAGTACAAAACCATTTAAAAAAGTTGTATAAAAAATATTTAAAAATATAGCCTTTTTTTTAGATATTTTTCAACAATTGTATTTTAACAACTATTAAGTAATTGATAACCAGTTACTTATAATTAAATTAAAAACTCCCTGAAAACCATGAGTTTTAAAAACCCCCAGTTTCTCTATTGCGTAGTATCACCAACTCACATACATTTGTAGTGTAAGATTTAGAGAGATAATCAACACCATATATACTATATAGCAAT
>DRQI01000520.1 GCA_011330545.1 Flavobacteriia bacterium | reverse complement strand
TTTTTTGGTGGTAATCGTCATGGCAAGAGAGGCACTTTTTTTCCAGGCCTAAGAAGGTGTTTTTTCGTTTTTTAATATCTTTATTTGCAATATAATCGGGGGTATGGCATTTTTTACAGTCTACTACTTCGTGTTTGCCTTTTAATGTATATCCCGCTAAATCATGATTGAAATTATCTTCGTCAAAACGTATCATTTTAAATTTGCGGCCGTGGTGTTCATTGTGGCATGCTACACAACTTTTATTTTTTACCTTGGCATTGGCATGGTAGCCTCTTCGGTTTGTTAAAAGCGTTTGGATTTCATCATGGCATTCGAGGCATTTTTTATCGGCAACTTTATTTCCCAGTTCATGGCACTGCGTACACTTGCTCATACCTTCTAAATCAGCATGAGGCTGAGATAGGTCGCCGGGCGAAATCTGACTGTAACTGATAGCTGAAATCATTAAAAAGAGACTACTTATGTGTTTAATTAAATTATTCAAATTAGGTTAGTTGTGTTTTTTTACAACGTGGGCATATCGTTTTTCGATTTTAATACCGGCGTTTTGTAAAAATTTTGTAGGCATTTCACCACCTGCAAAAATGTATATTTGGTCGTTTTCTAATCGTTTTGGTTGGTCTTCGCCTGCAACTTTAATCAGGATAGAATCTTTTTCAATAGAGACTAAATTAGAATTGAAAATGGCTTTTAGCGATTTATTAGACAGTGCTTCTTCAATTTTTTCTTTGTTTTTAGGTTTTATTCTAGAGAATTTATCTTTTCGATACGATAAGATGACTTCGTTTTGGTCTTTTAAAAGCATGGCCGATTCTACTGCCGAATCACCACCGCCTACTACAACAATTTTTTTACCGCTAATCTGTTCGGGTTCTAAGAGGCGATAGGCAACTTTTTCAGAATCTTCGCCGGGTACATTTAATTTTCTGGGGCTTCCCCTTCGTCCGATGGCAATCAATACATTATTACATATATATTCGTCTCCTTGTGCGGTTACCACATTAAAAGTTTCGTCTTTTAGAGGTGTTATTTTTTCGACTTTGGTATGTTCGTGAATTGTTAGTTGATGTTCAGCAATTACTTTTTTCCACAATTGTAATAATTCATCTTTTGAAGTATCATATAATTTAGCTTTTCCGTAAAGGGGTAAATCCATTGGGGCGGTCATTACAATTTTCGACCTCGGAAAAGTGTATACCGTACCGCCTAAAGAATCTTGTTCTAAGGTTACACTTGTCAATTTGTGTTTTTTAGCCGCCAGTGTTGCCGAAATACCGGCAGGGCCGGCACCGATAATAACAACGTCAATAACATTTTCTTTTGATGGTTTTTTATTCCTTACGATATTATCAATGGCTTGTTGCCCCTGTTCAACACTGTTTTTGATGAGGCCCATGCCGCCGAGCTCGCCGGCAATATAGATACCTTTGGTATTGGTTTCAAAATTTTCACTTACATGAGGAAGCTCCACCCCTCTGGTTTCGGTACCGATACGGAGTGATATGGCTTCTACCGGGCATGCGTGGAAACAGGCTCCGTGGCCAATACAATTGGAAGTGTTGATAAGGGTTGCAATGCCGTCTACAATGCCTATGATATCTTTTTCTGGGCATTCTTTAACACAGGCAGCAACGCCAATACAAACGTTCAAATCTATATAAGGGTGTAATGAAACGGGCTCGTACAAACCTTCTTCTTTGGCAATGGCAACCTTTTTTACCGTTTCTAGCGAAACTCTCTTTTGTTTAGCAAAGTAATAATAAACGGTAATTGCGCACAACGCAATAGCAGTTCCGTAAATGATAATTTGTTCTAAAACTACTTCTTCCATTAGAATATCCATTTATATCCAAAAGCCACGGTAACAGCAACATGAATTACTACGATGACCAACATAATCAACGCAAAGGGCATGTGTGCAACGTGCCAGTATTTGAATAGCTGTTGCATTTTTTCGAGCCTCGCAATTTTCTTGGCGAGCACCTTTTCTTCTTTTACCATTTTGAGGATAGAGGCTCTTTCGGCTTTTGGCAGATTATTATTTTTAAGCACTTTTTTTAAATTTCTTACTGAGGTTTGTGGGGTTGATTTCTCTTCATTGGTATAGCTTATAAACAATTGTATGATGGTAGTGTCGAGTTTGAATTTATCACTTAGTACATTTGATAAATCGGTTTTCATATTTTTTACTTCGTTTAAACTCAATGCCCTTCCTTCAATAGTACGCGGAATTTGGATGTAAATAAACCGGCCTACAACACCACTGAGCACTACGGCAACCATGCTCCAAAATGCTATCGAAACAATGCCGCCAAATTTAAAAGTAGTATGGAATAAAATTAAAATAGGCCCCAATGTACACAAGAAAATATGGAATTCTAATAAGTACTTAAGGCGTATGTATTTTGATAAAAAGTTATAGCGTTTTCTGGCGATGTAAATGGCAACACCAAAGACTATCATTAATGTTCCGATAACGCCTAATCCTTGGCCGTAAATACCGCTGGGTTTAAACCAAGCGTGGTGTGGATGGTAGAAACGTTCTTCTAAAGGCGTGGTATAATAAGTATATCCGGTATAAATTAAATAAAAAGTTGTAGCTATGGTAATGAGTACCATGGTTACAATAAACAGTGTATGTAGCAGCTTTTTCAATGTTGGTTAATTCTTACGATTTTTTATCAGTGCTTTGCACTAAAAAATGATGAATTTTGCGAAGAAAAATTTGATGGTTTTTCAAAACACCTCCAAATACTACTGTAACCTTAATTTTTCTTTTCCCTTTCCATAGCCTTATCTTAATAACAACTCATTGAGTGTATTTACTGAAACAAAACACCTATTATTTAAAAATTTTAGAATACCGAGTATTTCTTTCAAAACTCATAGAAATAGCAATGCCTATTAAATAAGGCCTCGTGCGTTGTTGAAATGTTTGTGTTTCTGTTGCCGGACAGGCAAAAGTAATCGTTGAATTCAGATAGATTCGGTTGGCTACTTTTGTTAATTGTCCTATAAATGATACTTGTTTCGCCAAGTTTAACGAAAGCATTTTTCCGTTGACAATATAAGTGGTAGGGTTTTCAGATAAATCGTTATATGAAAATCCATCCATAAAACTACCGGTAAAAAATACGCTATCCGGAAATACCGTAAACCCAAAACCATACGGACATTTTACAGAGGTTTTCATAGCCTCAATTTCATGTGTCAATTCCTCTTTATCTATAGTAATTGTAAACCTGCCATTTTCTTGTAAGCGGCCGGCTATTTTTATATTTTTTAAAAGAGGTACTCTCGATATCGATTGTAACTTATAAAAAGATAATGAGCCGTCAATTGAATCGTAATGATAAGAAATAGTTTTTGCTGGCGGTTTGTGGCACACTATTTTAGAAGGATAAGGTTTTTCTAAAAGTGTGTTAAGTTGTGTTTGCATGCGACTAATTTTTTTAGTTACTATTTGTAATTAACGTTGTCTTTTTCATAGTCACATATTCTAATAACAATCCAGTAACCGTTTTTACTGAAAATAATTTTTTTGATTCTCGAAGGGCAACTATTCACTCACTCACATTTCGCCCATAAGATGCCTTTTTTCGCCTGTTTTTGTCAAATTCTCCTTCGTAACTTCTGCTATGCGTCAGAAAATGTCACTTTTACAGTCAAAAAAACAGTTATTTTCTACCTCAAAATGGAGCACCTGATTAGTTGCCTTATTTTTATTTAAACCCATTTTAAATTAAGGGAGGTATTTGTCTTTTTATAATTTTACCAGTAACTTTAAGGTTCTTAACTGGCACTCAACAGATTATTAATTTAAAATATAAAACTCTATCATACAATGGCAACA
>DRQI01000519.1 GCA_011330545.1 Flavobacteriia bacterium | reverse complement strand
TTGAATACTACTTCTACACGCCGCGCCAATGCCATTGCTTTTGATATTAGGGAAGCCGGGCGCATTAAAAGAAGTGGAAACCCGATTACCGGAAAAAAAGTATTAGACAAAAACGGAGAACCTGTGCGTATTCCCGGAAAATTAAGAGCTGTTAAAGGGATTGGTTGGTATATTGAAGAATACGGTATTGCCCAAATTTCATATAACTTAACTAATATTTCTATTACGCCCATGCACATTGCTTTTGATGAGAGTTGCAAGGCTGCCCAAGAACGCGGGTTACGGGTAACCGGTTCTGAATTGGTAGGGTTGGTACCGCTAAAAGCGATGTTAGCGGCGGCTGATTATTTTTTAACCAAACAACAACGCTCTTTAGGAATTGCAGAAAGTGAAAAAATTAAGATTGCCGTAAAATCGTTGGGATTGGATGATTTAAAACCTTTTCATCCCCAAGAAAAGATTATTGAATATATGCTTGACAGCGGCGATAAAAAACTCGTCGATTTTCAATTGGATGCTTTTGCCGATGAAACCGCCGGAGAATCGATGGCTCCCGGTGGCGGTTCTATCGCAGCTTATGTCGGAGCACTCGGGGTTTCTTTAGGAACTATGGTTGCCAATCTATCGGCGCATAAAGCGGGATGGGATGACCGATGGCAATTCTATTCGAAATGGGCAGAGAAAGGGCAAGCCTATAAAAATAAATTACTCTACCTCGTAGACGAAGATACGCGTGCTTTTAACAAAATTATTGAAGGGTTTAGAATGCCCAAAAGTACAGCGCAAGAAAAGAAAGTTAGAACGGCTGCCATTCAAGAGGCTACTAAGTATGCAACCGAAATTCCGTTTCAGGTAATGGAAACTGCTTATCAATCTATGGAAGTAATGCAAGCTATGGTAAAAGACGGCCTGCCCAGTTCTTTGTCTGATGCCGGCGTAGGGGTTTTATGTGCAAGAACTGCCGTATTGGGAGCTTATTTTAATGTTCGTATCAATGCCAAGGATATTAAAGATAAAAAGTTTGCCGATAACATACTGGAAAAAGCTGATAAAATTTATAAAAATGCCCAACGTATTGAAAATGAAATAATAGCTTTTATAAATTCAAAAATATAACCCGATGAGTTGTAAACATTGTTGTGGCGCCAATCGATTATTTGACATTAAAAATGCCAAAAAAGATATCAAGCGCTATTTAAAAAAAGGGCCGAGAAAACCTACCAAGTTATTGATTGATGCCCTAAAAGCTGAAAATTTGACAAACTTATCACTGCTAGATATTGGTGGTGGTGTGGGAATTATTCCTTTAGAGCTGTTGCCGAAAAAGATTTCTAAAGTAACAGATGTCGATGCTTCTGAAGGCTATATCTCAATTGCAAAAGCTGAAGCTGAAAAACGACAGCTACAAGATAGCATTCATTATGAATTGGGTGATTTTGTGGATGTGCAACAACACATTGAGAAACATGATATTGTAACTCTCGATAAAGTTATTTGCTGCTATCCTAACGTAGATGAACTCTTACAGGCCTCTTTGTCTAAAGCCACATCATATTATGGCCTGGTGTATCCACAGGCTAATTTCTTATCTCGGTTAACGGTTTGGTTTTTGAACTTAACGTTAAAGGTACGGGGTAATCCTTTTAGGACTTTTATCCATTCACCAACGTTGGTACATGCAACGATTACCAAAACCGGATTTAAAAAAATAGCAAGTGCCAAAACCTTGCTCTCATGGCAAATTCACCTATATAAAAAAGAGCGGTAATCTTTTTTAAGTTTCGGGTTATTTTTTATATTTTTGCATAAGTACTTATATAAATATTTATGATAATGGTACAACAAGACCAATTAATACAATTCCAAGAGTTGGCTTTAGGTTCTCGCCTAAAGCGATTGAGTGACCACTTGATGAAAGAAACTGCAATGGTTTATCGTGACCTACAGCTTAATTTCGACCCGTATCTAATGCCAATTTTTAAGTTGGTAAGCGAAAAAGACAGGCTTACCATTGGAGAACTGAGTTGTGCCTTGCGCGTTACGCAACCCGCTGTAACCCAATTTGTCAACGCATTGATAAAAAGAAAATTAGTACGCATTGCCATCGATAAAACTGATAAACGCAAACGCAAGGTAAGTATCACTAAAACGGGTATAAAAATGCTAGCGGATTTAGCGCCTATTTGGAAAGTTATAGACAATGAAATGAAAATACTTACCCACCATAGGAAAAATAAAACATTGTTAGACCATATTACCTATGTTGAAAATGAGTTGGCAAACGAATCATTTAGTAAAAGGATATTGAAAAAAATAAAAATCACACCTTCTGAGAAGGTGGCTTTAGAGAACCCCTAAAAGAGGCAATGAGCAACAAGATTATTATAAATAGACCAAAAAGACCTGACAGGTTTGAAAAAGTAGCAAAGCCAAGAATGCATTACCATCAACTAAGCAGGTGGTTTTTCAAAATATAATAAAAAATGAATC
Source organism: Flavobacteriia bacterium (assembly GCA_011330545.1). Lineage (GTDB taxonomy): Bacteria > Bacteroidota > Bacteroidia > Flavobacteriales > Flavobacteriaceae > Aureibaculum. Next base: position 359 of record DRQI01000519.1, on the reverse strand, counting down.
ACAAGGATAACATACAAATTATAGAATTTGACGAAAGTTTGTCAGCACATTTTAGGGATTTGAATTTTGAATGGTTAGAAAAGTATTTTTGTATAGAACCTCACGATAAAGAAGTGCTTGAAAATGCTAAAACCTATATTATTGACAATGGCGGATATATATTCTTTGCCAAATTTGACAATACCATAGTGGGCACTGTGGCTTTGGTAAACGAAAAGGAAGGTTATGAATTGAGCAAAATGGCCGTATCGCCAACATACCAAGGTTTAAAGATAGGGCAATTACTATTACGGCATTGTATTGATTTTGCCAAAAACAAAGGCTGGAAAGAATTACTGCTCTATTCAAACACCATTTTA